>QIKG01000287.1 GCA_003232965.1 Oceanospirillales bacterium | reverse complement strand
TTATAGTTATGTTTAAATTTGTGGTGGTAGTGTTTTTGGTTTTTAGTTCTGTATCACTTTACGCAAGTGTACAAGAAAATGGTTCAGCTGGAGTTGAAGGTACGGATGGGGATGGCGATTGCTTGGCCGGCATTCTAAATTACACTGCAAATGGCGCTCTTGCTACAGTAGCCTGCACTGCTTGTGTTTTCACAAGAGCTGCTACAGCATGTACATCATGCTTCAGTTCAGGTACGCTTACAGGAATCGCTTTCTATGAGGCACTACAACAGTGTGGGCTGATAGATCCTATTGATGATTTAGATCCTACTCCTCCTGGTGGACCCGGACTCGGAAATTGCACCACTGAAACCTTCAAACCTTCAATATTGACCAAACCTCTAGCAGCTGTACAGAAGGTTACCCTGGTGGCCCACAGATTTGTACATATGCCAGGAATACAACTACTATCACTTGGGAAATGTGCGGCTAATAACAATGGAGGTTTGGACTTGGCCGCTGGCTTAGTTTATCCGTTACAATGTGGTTACTGAGAGAGTAAGGGTTTAATATGAAAACTAGCATAATTATTATAGTGGCCATATCTGTACTGGCAGGCTTGTGGTTCTGGGCACTCCCGCAAACCAATAATGATTTGACCCAACAAGAAACTTCGGTTGTGGATCAAAGCATGCCCGATGCAGCAGAAAATGCAAGGCTGGATGGGAGGAGAAAATTAGCCGATAGTGATTTTGAAAGCCAACAAGCTACTGAAACAAGAGTGGCAAATGAAGCAAATAATGATACAGACTTTATTGAAGTAGAATTGGATGAAGACTATATAAAATATGTATTGGATTTCCGGACACCAATAGTGGATGCCCATCGTGGTCTTATCAGGTTGGTTAACCAAGGCAATGGTGATGCTATGCTAGCATTAATGATGAGTGCTGAGGATTGTCGTTTTCAAGAAGATAAAGAGAAGTATTGCCCCGGTACGGGTCTGCCTGAGTATGGGGCAAGTCTTGGTGCTAAATATGTATTGCTTCTGGAAGCGGCTAAGAATGGCAGCTTGACGGCAATGATGTTGCTGATCGACACGCCACCAGCGCCCTTTGTGAGCATGAAGGATTTTCGTGAAAACAAGATTCACCGCCTGCTCAATGCGAATGCGGTTGCACTGCATAATGCCGCTAGTAGAGAGTACTTAGAATATGCGGCGCAAAAGGGATTACCGGGAGCGTTGGTACGATCTGCTGAATTGTACGCGTATGGCGGTATTGTAGACCCTGATCCAGAGAAAGCCATTTTTTATACTCTGGCAGCTTTAGAAACCAGCGGTCTTCCAGTTCCTCCTCATATGCAGAAGATGATTGATCAACTGGATACAAAGAAATATAACAATATTCTAAAACGAGCTAAAAGTTTTGCGGCTCAATTTGAGGATGTAAATTAAACGGTGTAACTGCCGGGTTACTTGTCTATATATTTCCTAAGTCGCTTGACCCTACTATAAAGTTTTTTCTGTTCAGGAGCATATTGCTCATAGGTGATGACTAAATCTTCCAGTCGATCACAACGATCCGCTGTTTTTTCCAAAGACTGTAGGTACTTATAGTTATCTATCTGTACTGGGAGTCCGATAAGAAATAGCTGCATGCAGCCACCGCGGATTTTGAAGAGCTAGTAGCCAGAGTTACCGCTGAGCTAATCATCGCCGCTAAACAATTGTTACCGCGCCTAGACCCTGGTAAACCTTTGTTTATTTTTGCAGACCATGGTTTCCGTATGAACACTGACGGCAAGGGTTACAGCCATGGCGGTGACTCCACATTGGAACGACTGGTTCCATTGTGGTACTGCAGCCCTCACGGAAGTTAGCCCGCTTCTCAGCGGATAAATCATAGTCTGACCATGCTGAAAACACCATTGTTGGGGTTCTATTTGCTATTACTCTAGCCAGCTCCTATTTACCCTGCCCGCATGCTACTATCAGCAGCCTTTAACACCCAGTGTCGAATGTAATACCTATGCGTGAAACTAGATCAGTAAAACCAAATGGCCAACCAGCCCACAACAAGCTTACGCTACCGGATTTCGAGTCTATTACTGCAACAACCATATAGCGGATGTTGAATGCCTGCTCGATACATATCAGCAATGCCTTGATTCACTGGAAAATATTGCCGCTGATGAACTGAGTTGGGAATCACTAGTGATGCCAGAGCTGGCAATTTCTCTGCAGCTGGATGAATACTGGTCACCGGTGTCGCATTTGAACCATGTAGCGGATAATGAAGAACTGCGTGAGGCTTACGATAAAGCCCGGGAAAAGATTACTGCTTTTTTTGCCAGCAGAGGACAGAACCACAAACTTTATCAACGCTGGCAGCAGCTTAGCGACGGCCCGTCATTTCAGCAATTGGATGCGATACAACAGCGAATTATTCAACATGAATTACGCGACTTTAAGCTTTCCGGAGTAGCTCTGGAAGGCAAAGCAGGTCAGCGCTTTCGCGAACTGGTTGAAAAAAAGAGCCAGCTTTCATCTGATTTTTCCAATAATCTGCTGGATGCGACCAAGCTATGGCGCAAGCTCATTACCGATAAAGATCAGCTGGCAGGTCTGCCAGAAAATGAGTTATGTTTATTGCAGGGCCTAGCTGAAGTGGCAGAGGAGGTGGCTGGCAGCTATTTGCTCAACCTCAGTTATCCGGCTTACATTGCGGTGATGACCTATGCTGATGATGCCGGTTTGCGCGAACAAATGTATCGAGCTTTCAGTACCCGTGCATCTGAAAAAATGGAGATTACCGGTAGCGAGAAGTACGATAATAAGCAAATACTGCTGGATATACTTAGCGTAAGAGAGGAAATGGCAGTATTGCTTGGTTTTTCTGATTATGCAGAATATGCACTGGAAACTCGGATGGCGGATTCCTCTGCCGAGGTCATGGAGTTTTTGCAGCAACTGGTGAAACAGGCAACCCCGGCTGCCCGCAGTCAAGTTGAAGATTTGCAGGCGTTTGTTTTGGCAGCAGGCGGTCCGCAGCAGTTAGAAGCCTGGGATATCGGCTACTGGTCGGAAAAACTTCGCCAGCAGCGTTATTCAATATCAGAACAACAAATCAAGCCGTACTTTCCCGCACCGGCTGCGGTCGAAGGTCTTTTTAATATCGTAGAACAACTATACGGCATCAGTTTCAAGCTTGATGATGCCGTGAGCAGCTGGCATGCCGATGTTGAGTATTATCGGGTGTACTCTGCTGAGGGTGAAGAAATGGCCGGGCTTTACCTCGACCTTTACGCCCGTGATGATAAACGCAGCGGTGCGTGGATGGATGTCTGCCGTTCTCGTCATCAGCTGGCAGATGATAAAACCCAGCTGCCGGTAGCATTCCTTACCTGTAATTTTGCCCCGCCTCAGGGCGACACACCCTCTTTGTTGAGTCATGGCGATGTAGAAACCTTGTTTCATGAGTGTGGCCATTGCCTGCATCACTTGTTGACCCGAATTGACTGGCCTCAAGTGGGCGGTATCAACGGGGTTGAGTGGGATGCAGTTGAACTACCCAGTCAGATACTGGAAAACTGGTGTTGGGAAAAGCCCGCACTCGATCGCTTTGCTCGGCACTACCAGACAGGCGAGGCCCTGCCGGAAGAATTATTGACGCGGATGCGCAAGGCCAGACACTTTCAAAAGGCTATGCAGTTGGTACGCCAACTGGAATTTGCAATTACCGATATGCGCCTGCATCTGGAATTTGATAGCCAGAGCCCGTTGGATCCCAACCAGTTGATGGCTGAAGTTCACAACCAAGTTGGCGTTACTCCAATGCCGGAATATAACCGTATGCTGTGTAGTTTCGGTCATTTATTCGCCGGAGGTTACGCTGCCGGTTACTATAGTTACCTGTGGGCGGAGTTGTTATCGGAAGATGCCTTTTCCCGCTTTTTGGAAGAGGGAATATTTAACCCCCAAACCGGCGCTGACTTCCGTGATGAAGTGCTTGCGGTAGGTGCTTCGCGCCCGGCGGCAGAGTCGTTCGCGGCTTTCCGTGGTCGTGCCCCGCGCATAGCGCCGCTGTTAGCCGCCTATGGAATAGGAGAAAACCAATGAAAATAGCCAGCTGGAATGTGAATTCATTAAATGTACGCCTGCCGCATGTGCAAGCCTGGCTGGAAGTAGCCCAGCCGGATGTACTTGCTTTGCAAGAAACTAAAATGACGGATGATAAATATCCGTTGGAGGCGATTGCGGAAGTAGGTTATCAGTCAGTTTATGCCGGGCAGAAAACCTATAACGGCGTGGCGGTGCTAACTAAGCAGGAAGCCATTGACCCGGTAACGGATATACCCGGTCTGGATGACCCACAACGCCGGATACTGGCAGTTACTGTCAACGATGTGCGGATAATTGATCTGTATGTGGTTAACGGCTCTGAAGTGGGTTCAGAAAAGTTTGCCTATAAAATGCACTGGCTAGAGCAGGTAACAAAATTTATCGAAGCGGAGATGCAGCGCTATGAAAAAGTGGTCGTGCTGGGGGATTTCAATATTGCTCCGGAAGATAGAGATGTGCATGACCCGGAAAGCTGGAAGGATAAAATTCTCTGCTCAGTTGAAGAGCGAGCGGCCTTGCAACGAATTATGGATTTCGGGCTTAGTGATACTTTCCGCATGTTTGAGCAAAAAGAAAAACAATGGAGTTGGTGGGATTACCGCCAAGCCGCCTTCCGCCGCAACATGGGCTTACGTATTGATCTGGTACTGGCATCAAAGGCAATGGCAGATGTCTGCGTCGCCGCCTACATAGACAAAGAACCCCGCCGCCAAGAAAGACCCTCAGACCATACCCCGGTGATTGCAGAGTTCGATCTTTAAATTTTCATCGTGGTGTGTTTTTTTTGGATATTGTTCCAGTTTTCTCCAATTTTCAAAACAAAACGGATTAAAAACCGCACTTTGCCACAGGCGCTGGCGTTCAGCCTGCGGCTAACGCAGAATTCAATCTATAAGAAAGGGACGGTATCGAAAAGGTACCGTCCCTGAGTGATTTAGTACTGGGCAACCGAATCATCCACTTCCAATGACCAGGCATTGATGCCACCGGTAACATTGTGGATGTTGGTAAAGCCCTTGCGGCGGAAGTGTTCAGCAGCGCCCTGCGAACTATTGCCGTG
>QIKG01000257.1 GCA_003232965.1 Oceanospirillales bacterium | reverse complement strand
ATAATCGCTCACTCGATAAAAGCCCTATAAATGACGGCTACGCGGTATTTGGTAAAGTCATTGAAGGCATGGATGTTGTCGATGATATCCGCTTTGTAGAGACTGGTGTGGCTAAAGGCATGGCTGATGTACCGACTGAGGCCGTGATTATAATTTCCGCCAAAATGTTGACGGAATAAACACAGGACACCTGCCTGATGCTGCAAAATGGTAAAACATTTTTTATCTCTGATACCCATCTGGACGATAAACGCCCGGAAGTCACTAGCTTATTTTTGAACACCTTGGAAACCCGGGTTCAGGGCGTGCTAGGTGATATTTTCGAGTACTGGATTGGTGATGATGCGATTGGCGAAACCGCTAGCGAAGTTGCCCGTATATGTACCCGCTTATCAGATCAGGGCATGCGGATTTACTTTCAACATGGTAATCGGGATTTCCTGCTGGGTGAAACCTATGCCAAACATGCTAACTGGGAGTTGCTTCCCGACTCGCTTGAAATTGACCTCTATGGACGGCAGGTTTTATTGATGCACGGTGATAGCATGTGTACCGATGATATCGCCTACCAAGCTTTTCGCAGCCAGGTACGCAACCCGGTATGGCAGAAAACCTTCCTCTCACATACTATCGCCGAACGCATTAACATGGCGCAGCAGGCCCGTAGCGAGAGCATGCAACACACCGCCAACGCCGATAACAGTATTATGGATGTCAACAACAACGCCGTTATTAATGCCTTCCGCGAACACCAGTCAAAAACTTTGATTCACGGCCATACCCATCGCCCCGCCGTGCACGACTTGGCTATATCTGGAAAACCCTATAAGCGAATGGTGCTTGGCGACTGGCATCAAAGTGGGTGGTTAATTGAAGCCGATAAAAATAGCATTGAGTTAATTAAAATCTCCTAAACCGAATATTGCGGGTTTTGGTAGGGTGGGCATTTATGCCCACGCGGAAAGCATATAAGCTAAATCAAACTTCCGTAAAACATGAGGATTGGAACGCGTGGGCATAAATGCCCACCCTACGCCTAGCGTCTAATAATTGGAGCCGATAAAAATAGCATTGAGCTAATTAAAATCTCTTAAGCCGCGTATTCCGGGTTTTGGTAGGGTGGACATTCATGCCCACGCGTAAAGTTTATAAGCTAGATCAAGCTTCCGTAAAACATTGAGATTGGAACGCGTGGGCATAAATGCCCACCCAACGATTGGAGGGATTAGTTCGCTTCCGCTTGGCGAAACAGATATTCCAACTCTGCAACTGAAAAGCCTGCCTCTAGCCTCGCTGATTGGTTGAAAGGGCCTTTTAAGATGCCATAATATTCTGTCAAGAGCTGCCTAAACACTTGCTCATAATCAAGCCCACGCTGTTGACAACACCAGCGAAACCAATCTGAACCAATAGCTACATGGCGGACCTCCTCCGCCAATATGACTTGTAATATTTCAACTGTTTGTGTATCACCTACGGCTTCTAGCCGGGTGATCATGGCAGGCGTTACATCGAGACCACGCGCCTCCAACACCCGTGGCACGAGCGCCATTCGAATCATCGGGTCAGCTGCGGTTTTAACGGCCATTTCCCAAAGGCCGTTATGCGCGGGGAAATCGCCATATTGATGCCCCATTGCTTCAAGGCGTTGTTGCAACATACGAAAATGACGAACCTCATCCCAGGCCACCGAAAGCCAATCAGTATAATATTCGGCAGGAAAATCGCGAAAGCGATAGGCCGCATCAAGTGCCAGATTAATTGCATTAAATTCGATATGCGCAATAGCATGCACAAGACTGGCGCGCCCTAGCTCGCTACCCAGTCGTCGTCGCGGGACTTTTGCTGGGTGAACCAGTAACGGCAACACCGGCCGCCCTGCTTCAGTTATTGCCTGTACAGGATCGCCGCTCAGTTCAATTTGTTGCGCTGAAACCTCGGCCCAAAGGCTGGCAACCATACTGCATTTGTCTTCCACTTGCGTAACTGTAATACAGTCTCGCAAGCGGTCGTAAAAAGCCGTTAGCATATTTGCATGCTGCTGACATTTATATTTTTATACGCCATGCTATTCCTAGTGTCAGACTGAAAGAAGTACTGAGTATTTCCCATGCTCAAATTTAAGCGCATGGCCTCGCTAATAAGTTTATCTGATTTATATAAATTAATATCGATTTAACCTGACATTTGCGATAATCCCCACTGATGCGAATAATGATTAAACCCAATGCTGCAAACCAATAAGCTCAGACATAGGAAACTAGCAAAAATATATAAATTTCCGCTGCTATTTGCGCTGCTAATCCATCTTGTTTTTATTGTTATGTTGGCTAGGCTCACACCGAGTATGCAAAACACAGCTGTAGAAAAGCCAGCTCTAACTTCATTGTCTGTCAGCCTGCAACCGGCCCCGCTTGAAACAATCAAACCCGAAGAGCCTAACCCTAAACCCGAAGCTAAGCCCGAGCCTATAGTTGTTGTTGAAACCCTCGAAGAACCGCCACCACTGAAGGAGCGCGAGATAGTACAAGCAGCAATACCAACTAGCGCTGAAGAGGAAGATAAACCCATAGATCAGGATCAACAAAACGCTAGTCTGGCAGTATCCTCCGATTATCTGCACAGCCAGTTAATGCAACAACTACAAGAGAATAGAAATCTTATAAAATCCGCAAGACTGGGAAAGTTCAACAGTCAGAAATTGCCGGAAAATTGGACCCGAAAAGCTGTTAGCTATACCCCAGGCATGTTTAGATCAGCCCAGTTACCGTTCAAGGCTGAGATTCTGGATCAGTGGAAAAACGCAGATGGCGGTATGCAAAATAGAGTCAAACTTCCAAATGGTGATGTTGTCTGTGGAAATCTGGCAGCGCATAACCCCCTAGATATATACTCTATGCCAATCTGGATGTATCGCTCGTGTTAGCATAATCGCATGCTTGAACATATTCTTAATCTGCTCGGCAGTTTTAGCCTGCTAGATGTCTTCGTCATTGCCCTTAATATTGCGCTGTTTCTATTCTCCGGCATTTTATTAAATCGCATTCAGGGTGCCGCTGCAAGCCGCAAACGCCCACGAATGCTGACCATGCGCAGCCTATCATTCATGCTGCTGATTATGTACCTTATTGCTTTTATTCCCGGGGTTACATTCGGGCTAAAAGACTGCCAGGCTGGTAATTGCAATCCACAAATCATCAAGCAACTGACCGAAACCGGAGCAACCTTAATCGTCAGCTATATTTTAATGCTGCTGACACATCTGCTGGTAAAGATTTGGGCGGGAACGAGAAGTTCAGGGCGAGTTAATTCACTATGAAACTTATCAAAGCCGACTGGTATCGATTGTTGTACTCGTCACTGTAATTGCTTTTTTGCTGCTCACTACCCTTACAATCTGGGGTCTGGAGGGATGGCTGCGACAGACCAGTGTGCTGGGTGGCTTGGCAGTGCTGATTTTCTTCACCAAAGACCTGTGGCTACCGGACAACATCAACGGCCTTGCTGTATAAAACCGATGTGGTACCCGGCAGTGTTGTCCGGGTAAGAAAACTTGACCTACTGGCAATTACCCTCAGAACCTCATTAATCGAAACTGCTTTTCGTGACTTGGTGCATGGGCAACGCATTATCATTCCCAATTCAATGTTCCGTAATCAGGTCATAGAAGTCATCAATCATGACGACACGATCAAGGATTTTGTTGAATTTAATATTGGCTATGGTTCTGAAATGGAAAACATCAAAGCCTTTCTTACTCAAGTACACAAGCAAGCCTGTGAAATAGAATCCGGCATTGACCCAGAATCGGATGCGAGAATCAATGTGGTTACCACTGGCGATCATGCGGTAACCTGGAGACTCACCTATTCACTCACCAACCCCTACCGCTTGCGCAAAGCGCAGATGGCTATTTCTGAAACCGCACTCGCTTGCTCCACAGATTTTGGCATTGGGCTTAATACCCCGGTAACTCATCGCATCCTCGATGCCAACCTACACCCACCTGAGTTGGTCAAAGCCACCCTCGCTAATGGCGTACATAATTCAGATAAATGACTACATTCTGGTCAGATTAACCAGCTGTTAAACCATCCACACCATAAACAACTAAGCTAAAGCCCAGTACTACTACTTAACTGCACCCGTCATTTATGGCACGATATTCGCATATACATACTTATAAACTTCATTAATAAGTATCGGGAGAACAGTATGAACTTATTGCAGCACTGGCTAGCTTTTTTATCCCCGGTCTTGGGCAATTAATTCAGGGCAGTTGGTTCAAAGCCATTGTGTTTTTCCTATTGACGGCATTTTTCTGGCTGATTCTGATGGGTTGGGTATTCCATCTGTGGGCCATCATCGATGCTGCGCTTTATAGCGCCCCTGAGAGCCGAAGATCGCGTAATTACAGCTACTGACTGACAGTGGCTGATTGATTCTGGTAGGATAAGCTTCATGCTATAAATTCTTGCAAAGGCTTGTTCAAATCAACTTCAAATATTGTTGAGAATACTCCACTTGCCGTGGAAAATGATTGCCGCCGTATGGTCTGGGCCGTACTGGACTGGAATTAGCCGGCATTTGGTTTTTACGAATCCATAGGCGCGTAGACAGAAAACCAATAGGAAAATACCGTCTTGAAGACACGAATGCACACTCGTTTAGTGCTGACAAAGTTTCGATAAACCCTAAATAAACCTCAGGAATCACTATGTATTATGAACCGCTTCTAATCCCCCTCCTGCTACAAGCCGGTTTAATTCTAATAGTCTGGCTGGCCATGTATGCAAGCCGTTTAACTGAGATGAAGCGCAAGGGCATAGACCCGCAAGACTTTGCCG
>QIKG01000143.1 GCA_003232965.1 Oceanospirillales bacterium | reverse complement strand
GAACCGGCAAACCCTACTTGTCTATTGTTTAAAGTCGCATCCAGATCAACCTCCAGCATGCCGTCACCCTGCTGTATTTGACGAAAGCTATCAATTTGCAGCGCCTGTGTTTTTCCAGTCTCGTCGTTACGATAATCCAGTGCGATATTATTCAACACAATCCGATCAAAAATGACAGCCGGCTTCGCATCACCCATCTGAGTTTTTTGTGAGGCTTGTCTGGTAACCACCCAGTTACCCACGCCGTTGACATTGGTTTGAAGATTGAGAGTTAATTCATCCAGCTGCAGAGAGTTTATGATTATACTGTCATCAAACAATGAAGCCGAATCCAGCACCAACTGCAAAGATTGCAAACTCATCAGAACCCCACCAGCCTGCCACTCCGGATTGCTGAAATGAACATCAGTAAGGCTTAGTTGTATTTCCCGGCCGGCACTGAAATTCAGATCACCCTTTATACGAATATCATAGCCGCTTTGTTTACTGAGATAGTTTTCCAGCGGAGCCTTAACAATACCGGGTTTATAGAAAATAATGCCAACGCCAATCAGCGCTCCTATAATTAACAACAAGACCCATTTGAATAGCTTCCTCATAGGCTAAGGATAACCGGATTCTAGTTAGTTTGCTTTATTACCCAGCCCAAGCACTAGGTCTGGTATAGCCCGTCAGTTTGATATAGGGTATAAAGACAAAACTAAAAAGTCTAAGTTAATCCCGCGACTAAATTTATGCAAACAGCTTTCCGTCTTTGGTGCTAGCCACAAATCATACCAACAAACCTATTGCGCTGAACTACACTGATTATCGTGTCTCGCTCGATGAAATCTTGGCGCTGATCTTATAACTACTGCAATTTATCATTGATGATTCTATAATCCTCTAAAGTGTTATTATTTGACACTCGCAGAGAGTCTTAAACCCCCTATTTATATGAAATCATACTACCCATTATTTAGTTTACTCTGTATTTTAGCCTTCGCACCGGCAAGCATAATTGCTGAGCCGCAATATGTTGGTGAGAAAGCCTGTAAAGACTGCCATATTTCAGAGCACCAGCAATGGCAAGGCTCACATCACGACCTGGCTATGCAGGTCGCAAATGAAACATCAGTGCTTGGTAATTTTAACAACGCCAGCTTCAGTCAATCCGGGATCAGCAGCCGTTTTTATAAAGCCGGCAACCGCTTTATGGTTAACACCGAAGGCGCTGATGGCAAACTACAAGATTTTGAAATCAGTTATGTTTTTGGTGTCTTTCCGCTGCAACAATATATGGTGAAATTTCCACAAGGAAAAATTCAGGTGCTGGGTATAGCCTGGGATTCACGCACGCAAGCGGATGGTGGACAACGCTGGTTCAGCTTACATCCTGATGAAGATATACCCGCTGGTGATGTGCTGCACTGGACTGGGCCTAATCTGAACTGGAACTATATGTGTGCTGACTGCCATAGCACGAATTTGAAAAAAAATTACAATGCCGAAAGCCGCAGTTACAACACCCAGTGGAGTGAAATTAATGTCTCCTGCGAGGCTTGCCACGGGCCTGCATCAGAACACATAGCCTGGGCGAAATTACCCGCAAAATTACCCACTAAATTACCAGCGGATAAAAAATCGGCAGATAAAAAACTGACAGATAATGGCCTGAGTATTCATCTTACAAAATCTAACAGTAATCGTTGGAGCATTAATGCAAACACCGGCAAACCAGAGCTGGTCGCCGGTAGCACCGCTAACCAAGAAGAAATTCAGGTTTGTGCCAAATGCCATTCGCGCCGTGCCCAACTGGATGACAACTTCACCCCGGGGGATAATTTTAGGGATCATTATTTACCGGCACTATTAACCGCAGGACTCTACCACCCCGACGGTAAAATAAATGATGAAGTCTTTGTTTACGGCTCATTCCTGCAAAGCCGTATGTATGCTGCCGGAGTGACCTGTAGTGATTGCCACAACCCGCATACATTGGCGCGCAAAGCAGAGGGCGATGCGGTCTGCCTACAGTGCCATTTACCGACTGATTATGCCAGTCCGAAACATCATTTCCATCAACAAAACTCTGCCGGGGCAAGTTGCATCAGCTGTCATATGCCAGCCAAAACCTATATGGGTGTGGATGAAAGAAACGACCATAGCTTCCGTATACCCCGCCCTGATCTTGGCAAACAACTGGAAATTCCGGATGCTTGTAGCAGTTGCCACAAAGACAAAACTGCAGGTTGGGCCGCTAGCGCAATGCAAAAATGGTATGGAACTAGCGACACGGGCTTTCAGCAATTTGGCCCCGCATTAAAAGCACTGCAACAACAAGATACGGATGCTCTACAGCTGACTTATGCTGTACTTATGGGGGAAAACCCGCAGATCGCCAAAGCCACAGTGGCCGGCCACCTCGGGACATTCCCCTCACGACAAACCCTGTTAACCAGTGTGCAAATGCTGCGTTCCAGCGATGCCGATACCCGCCGTCAAGCCATAAGTGCGCTGCAAGCTTTTCCACTGCAGCACACTATCCGGGAAATTTTTGCCAGCCTCGAAGACCCGGTCAAAATCGTTCGCCTCGAAGCGGCCCGAGTATTGGCAGCAATCCCCCGTGGCTCGCTGGAATCCAAGCAGAAGGCCTTACTCGACAAAGTCACTGAAGAATACCGCCAAAGCCTGTTATTTGCAGCCGATAGGCCTGAGGCACAACTGGCACTGGCACAACTATATGTCCAACTAGGGCAAAACGGAAAAGCGGAAGACGCCTTTAAAGAAGCCTTGCAGCTGCAGCCACAGTATATTCCAGCCTATATTAATTATGCCAATTTTCTTCAGGGCAGTAACGAGGCGGCGGCGTTCAGCCTTTTACAGGACGGTTTGAAAATCCGAAAAGACGCTTCGTTGTACCATGCGCTGGGTCTTTGGCATGTGCGCCAAGGTGAGCTCGACAAAGGTATTGAGGCTTTAAAAACTGCCGCACAATTACAACCCGAGTCCGCTAATTTTCAATATGTGTACGCGGTTTCTATTAGTGAAAAACAACCGCAGCAAGCCATAAAAATACTGCAAAAGGCATTGAAAAACCATAGCGGTAAC
>QIKG01000311.1 GCA_003232965.1 Oceanospirillales bacterium | reverse complement strand
CCAGTTAGTTGGTTTATGGATGCGTTCTGGATTCCCGCCTGCGCGGGAATGACGGTGGACGGGAAACGGTATGTCATGCAGTGACTGCCTTACGCTTTCTGGCGGTCTTTTTCTTCGACAGCTGTTGGGCTTTCTCAGCCTTAATGCGTTCCAGCAGGACGGAGGCAGGTTCGTCGTTGGGGTCTTGCTCGATGAGTTGGCCTGAGAAGGCTTTTTTTAGAATGGATTGGCGGAGGGTTTCAGTACGCCCTAGATTGTATTCAATATCTTTTTCCTGAACATCAATTATGGAAAGCTGTTTAGTAATCTCATTTACAACTTCAATCTGCTCAAGTGGATCACAAAGGGGAACAGGTACAATCTGTAATATCTTCTGATTAAGGTTTTGCATTGTAGTGCCAATACTAGAATCAGATAAAAAATCTCTAACCCTCCGCGATCCTAAAATATAACAGAAAAATGCTGGATTCAATGAAGGAAGAACACGAACAAATAAGCTGCCTGTCCCACATAACCAACCCTTTTCATTGTTTGATACTACGGCACATCTCCCCATCTCACCTCTACGCCCAACAACAATATCTCCTGTGTCCATTACATATTTTTTTAACTCTTTAATTTTTTCTTTTGAAACAGTCAGGTTTAAATCAGGAACAATCACCATATTTTTAATATGACTAGGGTTAACCAATGGCACTTGATGTCTTACATAATCTTCTTTGTGTAATAGTGACCCAAACGGTCCAATTTGAATCCTTTCTACGACATTATTCAGAAACGCCCATACCCAATATTCAGGAAGTTTTGGCAAACTAGCTTTATCTTCTAAAGATAGATCTGAATAATATTTAAGTTTTGCTGGTTTACTAGGCTTTTTTCCATCCTTACCGCCGCCAACCTCCCATTTTTTATAGTCTTTTTCCCAATCTTCCAACTGCTGAAGATAACGGTCTTCGCGTTCTTTTTGTATACGTGCAAGAAGCTTTTCAGCGGTTTCAAGTTTGCCCTTGTTCTCCTCTCGCCACTGCGCCGTCAATTTCCCCTCGAAGGCATGCTTGAGTACGGCCTGGCGATAGACTTTCAACTGCTTCTGTGCGGCCTTCAGGCTTTCGATACCCTTGTCCAGTTCGGAGAAGAGTTCTTCGATTTTGGCGACGATGCGACTTTGTTCATTACGTGGTGCAATTGGGAACTTGTAGTTCCAAAGCAAGTCGGGGTCAACATGTGGCGTACCACTACCTTTTGCTCTAGTATTAATTTCAAGATACTTTGATTGTAGAAAATAAAAAGCATAATTATTCTCTATTTGTGGGAAATTTATTCTTACCAATGTACTCCCTAATGCACCATTCATTCCTTTGCCCACAAGGCCAGAGCGTGAACCATCCCAAACCATCAAAAAATCATCTTCGCTACATAATCGGCAACCTTCGCCGTCTGTCCAGCTTTTTAAATTACCTTCTTCGAAAGCTTCAATGTCTACATAAGGATAAATATATTTTTCATCTGGTACATCTTTTTGTCTTATAGGCTTTTTACCTTTCTCATTTTCAACAAATTGACCTAAAGGAACAACTGCCCAGGATGTTGGCACATTTTCTGTTGCTTCTGTCATTTTATGCCGCCAACGCCTCATTCAATTCCCCAATCACCTCATCCATCTGCTCACCAAACAACTGATGCATTCTTCCCAGCCCACCTTTGGCATCAAACGGTGCCATCTCCAGATCATCGCGTCCCATGTGGAAGGAGCTTATAATGTGATCGCGGATCATGTGCAGCCAGGCCATTTGTTCTTTGTTGAATTTTTCGCCGCCGCCGCTGTGGTGGCTCATGATCCAGTTCTGGAAGTTACGGCGGACGGTATTTGAATAAGGCGACAGCGTACTGTCGATACTGCAGGCGCGACGTATCAGCGCCACCAAAGCGGTCAGCTCGCTGACGGGTTGGTTGCCCTTGTAATCATCGAGCAGCGCGTAGGCCTGCCAGACACGCAGCGGTGCGAGGCGGGGCTGATCAGCTTTTAGCCTATCGAAGACTTCGCGGATCATGGCGTAGGTCAGTTCACTGCGCCGTTGCGGTGTCTGGTAGAAAATGGTCAAGGCCTCGATTTCATCGCGGTTGGCTTCGAGGTAGTCGGTAAATTCGCTAATCATTTGCTTCGCGTTCTCTTCGGCATCACCGGCCCACTCGGCTCGCTGCAGGGTATCCAGGCTTTCATGGTCGATGGTCTGCTCCTTATCACGACGGATGCCGTCCAGCAGTTCGACCAGTTCGCCAGTAAAGACGTTAGCTGCCTGCCCGACCATCTCATCACGCGCCTGCTGGCGGGCATCGTCACCGGGGTCACTGATGTCAGGCAAGCCTGCCATTTCACAGGCTTTGTCTTCTACTTTGTCGGGATCGATGGCATCGAGAAGATTGCCGATAATATCACCCAGTGCGATGCCGCCTGTTTGTTCCGAAATGCGTTGCTGATCATGTTTATCAAGCTGGGTATTGAGCCGTGCCAGACGCCCGGCCAGTGAGCTGACGGTATCTTCATCACGCGCACCCATCATCACACCCATGGCTAAATCTTTAAGTGGCACCGTGGGCTTGGTAATTAAGGGCTGACTAGCCGTCTTCAGGGATTTTGTCACACCGATGGCATCGACAATCACATAATGGGTCTTGGCGCTGCTGGCCGAAGGCGTGACCTTCTTCAGGTCATCATAATCCAGCGTGCGGGTACCGCGACCTTTCATCTGCTCGAAGTAGTTGCGGCTTTTGACATCGCGCATAAACAGCAGGCATTCCAGCGGCCTGACGTCGGTGCCAGTGGCGATCATGTCCACGGTCACGGCAATGCGCGGGTAGTAACCGTTGCGAAACTGGGCGAGGACAGATTTTGGATCCTCCTCTGACTTATAGGTAAGCTTCTTGCAGAACTCGTTGGCTTCACCAAATACTTCACGTACGGTCTGGATGATGTCATCGGCATAGATCAGCGTCTTGGGGACTTCTTTACGGCCGGGAAAGATCACCGGCAGTTTGTCGTGAAAGGTCTGGATGATGGTGCGTATCTGATCCGGATTGACGATATCTCGATCTAACTGCTTTGCCGTGTAGGATTCATCTTCATCCTGTGTCTCCCAGCGTTTTTTACGCGTCAGGCACTCACGTTTTTCCACCTGCTGATCTTCTATAAGGGTGCCACCGTTTTGCGTGCGCTCGGTTTCAATGAGATAGATTTCATTACCCACATTGACGCCATCGGCCACGGCCTTTTCATGACCGTACTCGCTGACGACATTCTTTT
>QIKG01000136.1 GCA_003232965.1 Oceanospirillales bacterium | reverse complement strand
ATATCTCAGTAGCAAAGATTATCTTAATTGCTCAATTGATGTGGACGAACGCCGAGCTAATGTGCCTAATAGCGTAGGAGCTGCTGCGTTGGCAGCCTTTGGAGGAATGCCTTTGGGTACAATTGTATTAATTACTTATTCAAACGGGCAGACTGAACTGTTCAGCCGTGTAGAGCCGTCTGGAACATTTCAATTTGAATCAATCCCTGGGAGCTGCGGTTAGTCCATGTTTAAACCTAAATTCGTTTTATTAATAACACTTGCCGCCAGCGTTTTGGTGGCAAGTTACCTTTATTCCACAATAAATACAAGCAAGCTAGAGCCAACCGAAAGCAACCCGGTAACTCCCATTGTCACTGACAAAAATATTTCAAAAAACTCAGAGAAAGAAAAATTAATTTCTAAGTTAAAATCAATCAATTCGGACACTATCATAACTAGTTCTGATGATGAAATCATCAAAGAGTTTATGGTTAGCTTAAACGCAGCAGCTGCAATGGATATTATTGATCAGGCCTATAGCGATGGCAACGATAGCCTTGCGTATAATTTGGAAACTAAACTATACGCAAGATGTACGGGGCTCGAGCTTATATCAGCCATGTATGAAACCATCCCAAACACAAGCTCATTTGAAGAAATAAAGTCTTATTGTGCTAGTTATACCGAAGTAATTTCCGGTGAAGAGCACAACTTACGATCAACTGCTTTAACCAAAGAAGCCCGGCTTGAAAGCTCTCAATTAAAAACAAAGATAAAAAACCTTAATCTTTCAGATCAAGCAAATGCGATCGCAAATCAAATTGTAAATAGCACTACACGGTCAAGTTTAGATTTCACCAATGCTTTAGTACTCAAATTACATCAAACAAACCCCGAATTTTCTTTCACCCAACTCAAATACCCCTATTACCCAGGGTCTGGGCCTGATCCCTATTTTGTAGCTATCGATTTATATGGATGTATTAAGTTTGGCGGCTGTGAGTCTGGTCAATATGTTGCGCAATGGCACTGTATTAACTCCGCAGGTATGTGCCAGCCAAGATGGTCAAGCTATGACTATTACGGTAACAATCTATCATCCAATCAACTTGAGAATGTGATTTTAATTTTGCAGTTTTTGCTAGACCAATAATCACTCATCCAATAAGGGGGCAAATCAGTATTTCCCAATAATCAAATGAGCAGGTTAGCCCGGACAGGCACTCGTCTGTGGCATGCCATTGAATGTACGATTCAAGCTGTCAGCGATACAGGATCATATTTGCCTAAGCTTTGCGGGCTTACCCGTTGTCGTATTCATTCAAAACCGTTACTAAATACTATGTCTTGCAAAGTAGTATCAGTGACCGTGAAGTTACCATCTAGACTGAAAGATACTTGCCAGTCTCCGAAAACAACTTCGTTATCGGAAATACGGATGATGTTAAGAGGAGTTAGATCACTCACTTCAATAACAACCAGGAATTCGAGTTGCTCAGGAGGGTTTTGCGGCTGAACATACAGGTTACCTATACCATTGGCTTTGGCCTTGTCAGGGTCTGCTG
Organism: Oceanospirillales bacterium; assembly: GCA_003232965.1. Classification (GTDB taxonomy): domain Bacteria; phylum Pseudomonadota; class Gammaproteobacteria; order Xanthomonadales; family SZUA-36; genus SZUA-51. The sequence goes on along the minus strand of QIKG01000136.1, from coordinate 3,325 downwards.
AAAAACCAGGGGTATTACCTGAACGATTATTCCCATACCATTGCTGTTCAGGCGGTGGGCTTTTAAACTCATCGTTCAGACCACCCACCCATGTCATGCTGTGATCAACTGGCGCGACAATTGTTGTATACATGCCAGGTATTGAATAGCTGCTTCCATTAATTACAGGTGTCACCGCCAAGCGCATTGACCAGGCTCGTTTCAAGTTAGCGGGAACATCTGTGTAATTATAGACCACCACAAAATCCCTGTCCGTATCCATGATATGAACAACTGTTTGTCGTACCTGTTGAACATCAGGTGCATTCAATAAGCCTGCATATTCAGTGCTGATACCACGATAAATGTTATTGATGACCACGCGATCTGGCCCACCTGGAAAGTGCACAGGATCACTGGCAACCTTATAAGCACTGTAGGCTCGATCACTACTCCAGTATGTTGATTTCTGAAAACGCGTATCGCCTAAATCGTTGGGATCATAAATCCAGAGTCCGGAATAAAAGCCTGCTGATACTGCTGTCTTGTTTGGCTCTGCTGGAACAGCCAGTGGTTCTTCTCCACGGTGTATTGCAAAAACCCCACTGCCAGGTTCGAAACGACTGGAATCTACATAGCGGGAATATGCCGTTACGGTCAACGCATTTTCATCCCAGCTTCTGGAACTAACAAACAGATCTGCTCCGCGAATATATTTTGCCGTAGGCATCCCAAGTTGTGCTGGTGATTTTGCTTGCACTCGCAAATCACCCAGGATTAAGCGATAAGCCAGAGCATATGAGTATTTGCCCCACTTATCTACCATCCACTTTGCTAAACTCGCGGCATCTGGGTCAATATCTCGATAAATACCAGTGAGAATCTCAGGTATCATCTGGCCTAAATTGGTTGGCGTTTTGCTCTTTTCATAGGCCCAAAAAGACGGTAGTTTTCTAAAGAAATCACTGCGTGACCACATTGCTTGACCAGTGGCAGTTTGCCAGGCCGCCATCGGCATAAAAGAATGCAGAAACATCGCATGATACCCATTTCCCAACCTGTCGTATGACCCTGCCTGAGCACCGCCACCATCATCCAGAGAAAGGGAAGCTAGTATATCCAAAAACCCATCACCATCGGTGGCCCCATAAGGCCCTACAACAAGAGGGCTCTCGTTGTAAGCCAAATCCAGGACCTCATTTGCCCAGGCATCATCAATCCCATCACCTGCGATGGCCAGTGCCAAAATCGGATAATGCATTTCAGGATGCCTGGACCACACATCGTTCCAATACAATGCCAAATCCTCAGGTGTGGCAGTTTGGTGGTCGTAGTCAAAATTTAACTTGAGCAACCCAAAAACAGTATTTTTTTCAGCACCAGAAAGTAAAGGCATTACCCAGTCAAACACCAAAACAGGTTCAACTAACTCGCCAGCCTTATCGAGTCCAGCAACATCTCCAAAAACACCAGCTAAAAGCCAGTTTTTCGCAATATCCCCACGAACCACATCACCGTTGAGCTGGTACAACAAGGCATTTGCTATGGCATCGCCACTATCAGCATCAGCGATCAATTCATTCATATCATTGACATAAACTGGATCAGCAAGCTTTATTCTTATCTCGGGTAAATTGTCCAGCGTTAGGAATAAACGAGGGTGAGTTGAAATTACAAGTCGTTCAGCTACTGGTGGTGGCGGAGTGCGAAAAGTCCATGGCTCGCCATTAATGCTGACAGAAGTTGCCTGCAAAAGACTCTGAGAGGCATTAGCCAATTGTTGAGGCGAATTAGGTACTACTGAGTCATCAGCAAATATACTCCCAGGAAGGGATAGAACTGCAAAAACCATAAAAACCGGGATTTGAAAAGTGTTGGTCAGGGCTTTAGGAGGCTTCCTCTTATATAGCGTATCTTGGCTCATTAAAACTTCCTGTATGCGGCAGAGAGCAAGCCGTTTTATCGACTAACTCTAAGGCTTTGGGTGCCTTATAATTCTCTCATAAGCAATGTTTACAGGGGTCCTGCTCTCGCATGCGAGAATTAGCACCTTTTAATCTAGCATAGTAATAAGCGCATAACAAGGATATCTGCAGGTAGGGACAGATAGGACGTTTAAGCCGTCTCCTGCAATTGATCCAGTTTTACTTCTTCTCCATCCTTAAATTTAACGCCTCTGATGACATCGGCAAGCAGCCGGTAGCCTCTTAGTCGGCGCCATTTGTTCTGTGCTGTCGTCATCAGCTTCCAGGTCATCGATAAAGTCGTTTTTCGACTGTCATAGTTTTTAGTCCGAGTCGTTCTCAACCTGACCGTAGCAAATACAGACTCGATCGGATTACTGGTTCGAATATGTTGCCAGTGCACTGCTGGCGCACACCCCGGGAACAGACGCCTTTAGCCTGGTATAAATATGTCTACTTATCCAGCTGCAGCTCTTCAAGTAGCAACTACATCTACGGCTTTGCTTGGCCTTCTTCACTTGTCTATCGCGCTTATTAGCGTACTTGCGTTGATTCGTTATCGAGCGATGATTCCGTTAATTTATGTTTGGTTATTATTTGAGTTTGCCGGTCGGCGGGTTTTACTTAACATTTATGCTATTGAGCGCACCGGCGATGCTTCCACGGCCTTGATAATGAACTTAGCTCTGCTCACACTCATGGTTGTTGGCTTTATTTTTTCAGTTTGGCCTCGGAAACAAAAATTGGTCTAGTTTTTTAAGCACAAGCCCACATCCACGCCACTTTCTGCCAGTAACAAGCCATTGCGACCATCACCGCAGGCAAGGTCCAGAACCGGCTCTGTGCTTTCCAGCGAAGTCAGTAAATCAAGATGCTCCAGTAGCAGTTGTGCAGCCTGCTATTTAGCCATTAACCTGATAGTCGAAATCAATAATCAGCGGCGCGTGATCGGAAAAGCGTTGTTCTTTATAGATGGAAGCTGCGCTGACCTTATCTGCCAGCGTTGGGCTGATGACCTGATAATCGAGTCGCCAACCGGTATTGTTAGCCCATGATACTGATGTTCGCGCTCATCTACCTGGCGAAATGCATCGACCATACCCAAGCCATCGCTGGAATAAAGCTTATCCATCCAAGCGCGTTCTGCGGGCAGAAACCCGGAGTTTTTCTGATTGCCGCGCCAGTTTTTAATATCAATTTTTTTATGTGCGATATTCCAATCACCACAGATGACTACATCCCGTCCGCCTTTAGCGAGTTCAATAATCACCGGCTCCAGTTTTGCCATAGATTCATACTTGAGTAACTGGCGCTCTTCCTTGGATGAGCCCGAGGGCATATAAACAGAAATTACGGTTAAATTACCCACTTCTACCTGCAGC
>QIKG01000096.1 GCA_003232965.1 Oceanospirillales bacterium | reverse complement strand
AAAAGGTAGCCAAGAAAAAGGCAGCTAAGAAGAAAGTCGCCAAGAAAAAGGTAGCCAAGAAAAAGGTAGCCAAGAAAAAGGCAGCTAAGAAAAAAGTAGCAAAGAAGAAAGTCGCCAAGAAAAAGACAGCTAAGAAGAAGGTCGCAAAGAAGAAAACGGCTAAGAAAAAAGTCGCCAAGAAGAAAGTAGCAAAGAAGAAGGTCGCTAAGAAAAAGGTAGCCAAGAAGAAAGTAGCAAAGAAAAAATCAGCTAAGAAGAAAACCAGCCAGGCCAAGGTAATTAGTCGGATGAAAAGCGAAATCGGTTCTTTGACCCGTAAAATTCGCAAACTCGAAGCTAATGCTATTCAAGATTTCAAGGTCTTGGAGAAAAGAGCCATGAAAAAACTGCATGAGTTTGAAGCTAAGCTGGCAGCTGCCATCAAGCGTTAAGTTATGCTGAAGTTAGATAATAAAAGCCCGGTTTTCCGGGCTTTTATTATGTTTGAAAGTCAATTAAGTCAGGTAGGTTACTATATCTATTAAACCAACAGAGCCGCTGATTGAACAATTTCTGGATGCGCTTTGGGCTGAGCGGGGCCTTTCGGAAAACAGCTTAATCAGCTATCGCTACGATTTGCAGCAGTATTGTGTCTATCTTGATAAGCAAGGTATCAAACCCTTAACGGCAAACCGTGCCGATATTCAGTTGTTTCTGGCGAGTAAAACTCGCCAAGGATCCAGCGCCAGAACCCTGGGACGTGCACTCTCATCACTTCGACAGTTCTACCGGTATTTATATCGTGAAAGGCTGGTGACAGAGGACCCGACAATCTTAATAGACTCACCAAAGCTGGGCCGCGGATTGCCCAAGGCGTTATCAGAAGCGCAAGTAGAGTCGGTGCTTGAAGCGCCCGATATAAACCGGCCAGTAGGACAGCGGGATCGAGCTATGCTGGAATTGATGTATGCCACTGGTCTGCGGGTCAGTGAGTTGGTTTCATTGCAGGTCATTAACATAAATCTGCAGCAGGGCGTAGTCAGGGTTTTGGGGAAAGGCGGGAAAGAACGATTGGTCCCGTTGGGTGAAACTGCCGATGAGTGGTTGCGTCTGTATCTGCGGGATGGCCGTGAGGATCTGCTGAAAGGTGTGCAGGAGGATGCGGTATTTGTTACCGCGCGAAAATCCGGTATGACCCGTCAGGCATTTTGGTATGCCATCAGTAAATATGCCCGAAAAGTAGGAATTGAAGTGAAGGTTTCACCGCATATGCTACGACATTCATTCGCAACCCACTTGCTCAACCACGGAGCTGACCTGCGAGTGGTACAATTATTGCTAGGACATAGTGACCTTTCGACCACACAGATATATACTCACATCGCGCGCGAAGGCCTTAAAAGCCTGCATGCAGAGCATCACCCGCGTGGATAGAGCTACTATATTTTCGAGTAAAATTTAAAATGAACTTTAAGCAACCGAAGCACTCATAACTCCTGCCAACACCACAGGATTAACTGGACAAAAATGAACATGCGTAAGATAACAATTTCTACACCCGCCCTTTTAATGTTAACAGCCTTTATGTTTTCCCCTGCTATAGCGGCCGACTCCTACGAGGCGGTTCGGGCGGCGGTACAAGCGTTGAGCCCCGGAGCTGAGCATATTGCAGTTGCCGAAACACCGGTTAAAGGCCTGATTGAAGTGCAAATAGACTCCGAGATAGTGTATTTCAGTGAAGATGGAAAATACTTGCTTCAGGGTCGTTTGTTCAATCTTGCGACTCGCGAAGACCTGACCGATAACGCGAAATCTGGCATTCGTAAAGAATTGATAAATTCGTATGACACTAAATCACAGATTATTTTCTCACCTGAAAAGGCAGATTACGAACTAACGGTGTTTACCGATATCGACTGTGGCTATTGCCGCAAACTTCACGATCAAGTTGCAGAATATAACGCAGAGGGTATTAGTATTAACTATATGGCATTTCCGCGTGCCGGCATTGGTTCCGCTTCTTACAAAAAGTATGTTTCGGTTTGGTGTGCTAATGATAAAAACAAGGCTATGACTGATGCCAAAGTGGGTGATGACCCGGTTCCCATGGTCTGTGATAACCCCATCAAAGAACAATACGATCTTGGCGTTAAACTGGGCGTTAGTGGAACCCCGGCAATGTTAACAAGTGACGGCAAGATGATCCCCGGCTATGTGCCGCCAGTACAGCTCAAAAAACGCCTGGATGCAATGACCCAGCGTAACAACTAAATTAACCACTTTATAATCCGCTCTAAAACGGTCGCAATAGCGGCCGTTTTTTATTCAGATAACAAGTCGCTGGGTTTTACGCGTGGGCATAAATGCCCACCCTACGCTTTTGCGTTTGTTTTGGCCGGGTTTTACGCGTGGGCATAAATGCCTACCCTACGAAAGCGGTCACTGGTTTATAATTACAGCTTATCGCTCTGCTTAATTTGAGGTGAAAGTTGAAAAAGTTTTTGTGCTTGCCCGGCGAGGCGGCTTTATCTGAATTTCGGCAGCGGCGACTGGCAACAAAACTGAGTCGATTGCTGGGTGAGGAAATATTAATCGAAAGCCAGTGGGTATACCTTCTAAGCCTGTCGGCTGAACTCAGTGAGCAGCAATTATCAAGAATGTGTGAACTACTGCATGTGCAGGGCGAACTGCCAAGCAGCCAACCGCAAGGTTTATTTCTGGTAACCCCAAGAAACGGCACAATTTCCCCGTGGTCTTCAAAGGCTACCGATATTGCACACCGTTGTGGTTTTCCCGAGTTGTTACGGGTTGAACGAGCCCAGGCTTTCTACCTACCAGCCGATTTAAATCAGCTGCAGGTGGAAAAGGCAACGGCAGCGCTGCATGACCGAATGACACAGTCTGTCTTGGGTGGCTTTCATCAGGCCGAAGCTTTATTTACCCAAGCTGAGCCAGCAGCTCTGGCTACCGTCGATATCAGTGTGGATGCTCGGCAAGCCCTACAACAGGCAAACCAGTCCTTGGGATTGGCCTTGTCAGCAACAGAAATTGATTACCTCATCGAGCAGTATCAATTGCTGCAGCGAAACCCCACAGATGCCGAGCTGATGATGTTTGC
>QIKG01000160.1 GCA_003232965.1 Oceanospirillales bacterium | reverse complement strand
TGGGGACAACCCGGCTGATTGATAACATCTCCATTGATATCGCTAAACAGGCAATGTTACATGAGTAATATTCTGCTGCTGATGTCAGGCTCGATTGCTTGTGAAAAGGCTAGTGGGCTGATTCCGATTTTTCGGGATCGAGGAGATTCTATACGCGTTGTTCTGACTCAATCGGCTGGTCATTTTGTCAGTTCCAGCCAGCTCTTAAAATTGGGGGCAGAAGCGGTCTTTACCGATACTTTTGCAGAAAACGATGAGATGCAGCATATCGATTTGGGTCATTGGGCGGATAAAATTATCATCGCCCCAGCCAGCGCGAATACCCTTAATAAATTAGCTGCCGGTATCGCGGATGATATGCTGACAACCACACTACTGGCCGCATACAGTCTGAATAAACCCACGCTTATAGCCCCAGCCATGAATTCCCGTATGTTAGCGCATCCGGCAACCCGGGCAAGCATGAAAACCTTGCGCAGTTGGGGCTATCAGCTGTTGGAAACCGCCTTTGGTGAGCTTGCCTGTGGCGAAGTAGGCCGCGGGCGCTTATTGGAAGTTGAACAGCTGTTGGCTGCCATTGAGACAGCAACAGAAGAAATAGAGCCGGGGGCTGCGCCTACAAAAGGCCGCGTACTGATTACAGTAGGCGGCACCCGCGAAGCGATCGACAGCGTGCGCTATATAGGCAATAGCAGTAGCGGTAAAACCGCCAGTATTATTGCTGATCGGTTGTCTGTGGCGGGATATGCTGTGACCGCTGTCTGCGCCGAGTCAGCTCATAAACCAAAATTGGCGGAGGTCGTCACTTTTGTAAGTTTTACAGATCTGGCACAGCAACTAAAACAGCAACTGGGCTCTAAGAATTTCCAAACAGTAATCCACCCGGCCGCAGTAAGCGACTATTCCATCGCGGATCTACTGGACTCGGATCATCAACCGATCGGCATCAGTGGTGGCAAGATCAGCAGTGATGCTGACTTAATGATTCAACTAAAACCCAACCCCAAACTGTTGGGGCAATTACGCTGCTGGTCAAAAAACAACGATATTAAGGTTGTAGGCTTTAAATTAACCGATACTCGGGATGTCAGTGTACAACGCCAGGCGATTGATAAACTACTTGATCAGAATGGCATAGATGCTGTTGTGCATAACGATTTGGGTGAAATCAGCGCAGAAAAGCATCAGTTTCATTTTTATCTGGGTGCCAATACAGATGCAGATGTTGAAGTGAATGACTATAACAGTGCTGATGAGTTATCTTTCGGGCTGCAACAATGGATGGAGAAAACCCTATGATTTTATGTCTTGATATTGGTAACAGCCACATATATGGCGGTGTTTTTGAGCAGGATAAGCTATTACTACAGTTTCGTAAAAGCTCAAAAACTGGTGCCTCATCTGATGAATATGGTTTGTTTCTGCGCGGTGTATTGCGAGAAAACTCTATTGACCCGGAGGCTATTTCACATATTGCCGTTTGCAATGTGGTTCCAGAAGTACAGTACCCCATAAGTGCGGCCAGTCAAAAATATTTTAATATCGCCCCCTTTATTCTTCAGGCCGGGGTTAAAACCGGCTTGAAAATTCGGTATCGAAATCCACTGGAAGTGGGTGCCGACCGGATTGCCAATGCGATTGCCGCAGTAACACTGTACCCAGGAGAGGATGTAATCATAATTGACTTGGGAACGGCGACTACTTTTTGCCTAGTTAGCGGCGATAAGAGCTACCAGGGCGGGGTTATTTTGCCGGGACTAAAGTTGTCTATGGCCGCATTGAGCAGTGGAGCGTCACGCCTAGGCAGTGTGGAAATTGTGCGCCCAGAACGGTGCCTTGGTAAAACCACGGCAGAAAGCATTCAGTCGGGCCTGTTTAACGGTCACCTAGGTGCTATACGCGAAATTATCCAGCAAATACAGCAGCAGGAACTGGCAGGTAAGCCGGTAAGGGTAATTGGAACTGGTGGCTTTACTACACTTTTTACCAACGAAAATGTTTTCGATGAAATCATTCCCGACCTAGTATTGAAGGGTTTGTTTATCGCCCAAAAACTGAACCTTGAAACATAATTGCGATGTGCTAAAAAGCAACGATTTTCTTATAAGCCCACCTGATCCATGGCATCAGTTTTTCCAAGTCGCTGGTTGCAACGGTGGCACCACCCCAAATGCGTAGCCCTGCCGGCGCATCACGATGGGCAGCTATATCATAGGCTACCCCTTCCTCGGCCAATAAACTTACCATTGCCTTAATCTGTGCAGCTTCGGCTTTCAGCCTGAGGCAGATGCTGGTATTGGAAATACTTGAAGGCTCGCTTGCGAGGAAATCTATCCAGTTGTTTTCAGCGACAAACTTTTTGATAACAGCGAGATTATCTTCAGATTTTTTAATCGTAGCAGAAACCCCACCAAGGTCCTTTACCCAGGCAAGTGCATCGAGGTAATCTGCAACGCATAACATTGAAGGGGTATTGATGGTTGAGCCTTTAAAAATACCTTGATTGAGTTTGCCGTTTTGAGTTAAGCGGAAAATTTTTGGCAGTGGCCAGGGTGGTGTATAAGACTCCAATCGAGCGACCGCGCGAGGGCTTAAAATCAGCATCCCGTGGGCGGCTTCGCCACCGAGAACTTTTTGCCAGCTAAAAGTCACCACATCCAGCTTTTCCCAGGGCATGTCCATCGCAAATACAGCGGAAGTTGCATCGCAAATAGTCAGACCGCCGCGATCATTCGGGATCCAGTTGCCGTTAGGGACTTTCACGCCCGCGGTTGTGCCATTCCAGGTAAACACCACATCGCGCTGGAAATCTACATCTGTAAAATTGGGTAACTGACCATAATCTGCTTCAAAGCAGCGGGTATTGGCAAGCTTGAGTTGTTCTATGATGTCGGTAATCCAACCTTTGCCGAAGGATTCCCAGGCGAGCACATCAACGGCTCTTTCCCCAAGCAAAGACCACAACGCCATTTCAACTGCACCGGTGTCGGATGCTGGTACTACAGCGACAATCTTCCGGTAAACCCAGAAGCTCAGCTGTTTCGCTGCAAACTTTCTGCAAGCGTGCCTTACCCAGGGTTGATCGATGCGAGCGTCCTAGGGTATCAACCTGGAGAAACTTAAGGTCGTAGCCGGGGCGTTTTGCACAGGGCCCTGATGAAAAGTTCGGATTAAGAGGTTTTATTTGGGGCTTCATTATCGGTCTCAAACAGAGCTTTAAAGCATCGTTTTCTGGTTCGTTGACAGGCTGGATAAGTATGCCATTGAATTAGGAGTGTAGATAGTGGTTAGGGAGGGGATTACCCGGAGTTTACCGTTAAACAAACCGTTGTTTTTAACGGCTAAATGTCATAGCGATAAAACTAATACTATTGTTTATGGTCATATTAGTACTATAATCGCAATAAGGTAATTTAAAAACATAGGAGAATTTCATGAAAATCAGCAAATTTCCACTTATTCTAGCAAGCTTGGCTGTTGCCGGACTGCTTAGCTCCCCGGTATCGGCAAATGCTGATGGTATGGAGTTGGTCAAACACACCAGAATGACCACGGTTTATAAAGACCCGGGTGCGGACCTCAGTGGTTATACCAGTTTTATTCTTGAAGATGCCAGTGTGGCCTTCAAAAAGAACTGGAGACGGGATCAAAACAGAGAGTCCCTGAGCCTTGCCAGCAAAGCAAATGAGAAAGATATGCAGCGCATCAGAGATAAAATCTCCACTTCTTTTAGAGAGGTCTTCGTGAAAGAATTGACGGCGGGTGGTTACCAACTGGCTGAGAAACCAGGCGAAAGTGTGTTAATTATTAGACCGGCAATTGTTAATTTGGATGTCATTGCACCAGACCTCAAAACAGCTTCACGCAACCGAACTTATTCGGAATCCGCAGGCGAAATGACACTGAACCTTGAGTTGATTGACTCGTTGACAAACGATAAAGTGGTTATTGTAAGAGATCGTAAGCGGGATTTAGGCTACGGTTATGTGCAATGGCGAAACAGCGTTACCAATAAGTCTGATGCAAAACGAATGATGAAGTCCTGGGCGAAATCTTTCCGGGAAGCACTGGATGATGCTAAAGATGCCGTCCGTCAATAAATTTGCAAGCTAGATTTACTAAAGGTAACAAGTATGAAGTCGATAAAATCAGTACTTATTCTCTTTGCTTTAATGATGGTAGTTTCTACTGTCTGGGCAAAAAAGAACCTACCGGCGGTGAATGCTGACGGTATGGAGTTAGTGAAAAACACCCGCTTAACGACTGTATATGCAGACCCGGGTGTGGATCTCAGCGCTTATACCGAAATCATGCTGGCAGATGTCAGTGTTGCTTTCCGGAAAAACTGGAAGCGTGATCAGAACAGCATCTCCCGGGGTCGCGCTATTAAAGTTAAAGACAGCGACATGGAACTGATTAAAGAGCGTTTGGCTACAGATTTTAGAGCTATATTTATGATTGATTTGCACGCCGGTGGTTATCAGTTTGTTGATAGCCCGGGCGAGTCGGTATTAATCATTAAACCAACGATTGTCGATTTGGATGTGATTACACCTGATATTAAGGGGCCTTCCCGCTCAGTAAGCTATTCAGATTCTGCCGGTGAAATGACTTTAAAGCTTGAGCTTTTCGATTCCATTACGAATGACAAAATTGTAGTAATAAGGGATCGTAAGAAAGATTTTGGACACGCTTCAGCCAGTTGGTGGACGGGCGATAATGTGGAGGATGCCCATCGGATAATTACCGCATGGGCAAATGCATTTCGGCAGGGACTGGATGAGGCGCGCGGCAGTCTCAAACAGTAAAATTTATTATTTTAAATGTAAGTAGAGGCGGGTTTTTAGCGGCCTGAAAGCCATTCGATGGTATCGCCTTCACTGCGTTCGATAGTGATCATTTCCGCTTGTTCACCTTTCATCCAGATACTGCCATTTTTGCGGCTGACACCATCTTCACTGTAGTCAAATTTGAACTGGCGCCGCAAAGTTAATCCGCCGCGCGAACTACGCGCAATTTTTAGCCCGGCTAAGGCGACACTTTGATCCAATAGCTGCAATTGATACTGTTTGCATAAGCGCGCAACAGCGGT
>QIKG01000045.1 GCA_003232965.1 Oceanospirillales bacterium | reverse complement strand
TTGAGAATCGCATCGGCGAGCCGGCGGCTAACCCCTACCTCTATATGGCCTCACAGGTTCTCTCCGGTCTTGATGGGATCACGCGGTGTCTCGAGCCCGGACCATCAGCAGACACGCCCTACGAGACCGACGCGCCACTCCTTCCACGAAGCTTTGTAGAGGCTGTTGAGACCTTGCGGAGCGATCAGTTTTTTCGGGATGAGTTTGGTGCTGATTTTATCGATTATTATCTGCATATCAAAGATGCTGAGCTTGCCCGTTTTCAGCTCGAGATCACAGAATGGGAGCATCGCGAATATCTAGAATTATTCTAGGGGGCGTCGACATTCAAAACATCAAATCAGTCTATTTCTAAGGGGTAGCTATGAAATTATCGTAGGGAATAAGCGCTGTCGTTACGGACGGCGTACCGGGCCTTGGTGAGGGTACGGCCCGGTTTTTTGCCTCCAAAGGCGTTAAAGTTGGAATTTTCGGCATGAATGTTGAGTGAGATGAGCAAGTCGCCGCCGAAATTAGCGGTGCGTTTGCCGCAGTGGGCGACAGCGTGGACACTGGTTTTAGCGATGTGAGAGCCGCTAATGCCCAAGAGCGTATACTGATTAATTGTGCCGGTATTGGTGGCGGTATGAAAACCGCATCAAGAGACCGTAAAACGGGAGAAACTCGGGCCCATGATCGGGCACTTTACGCCCGGGTTATCCAGATCAATCTCATTGGTACTTTTTTTGTGCGTCAAAATCCGCTGCCGGAATGATGTCCCTTGACCCGCTAGATCCAGATGGAGAGCGCGGTGTTGTGATCAATACCGCATCTGTGGCGCTCAGGATGGGCAGCCGGACAATTAGCTTAGGCAGTTCCAGGGGGCGGTATTTTGGCTATGGCGCGCCCCATGGCCCCTGAAGGCATAAGGGTAAACACTATTCTGCTGGGTTTCTTTGAAACACCGATTCTTAAACCGATGAAGTCAGAAGCTAAACAAGCCCTACATACACATTTGCAGTTTCCAACCCGGTTTGTAAAACCGCATGAATATGTAGAAATTGTCGCCATGCTGTGTGAGCAGGTTTACATCAATATGGAATATATTCGCGTAGACGCCGGTGTGCGAATGCCGCCTCGCTAGAGCCTTTTTGCTACTGGCGGAAATTCTGCTTCTCCATATTTCTCAGGCGCGAAGAAAACTCTTTAAATGACCGCCATGAACAAGCGTCCATATTTCGCGCTAGCGCCATTCATGACGGCTCTCTAAGTTCAGTCACAGTAATTCTGAGAGTATTAAAATGGCTAATTGGGCAACGGAAAATCTGAAATGCTCGTTACTCGCAGATCATAAGCGCCAAACTTGGGGCAAGGAGAGGGTTGTTGAGTCGGAACAAAAGCGATTTTAATGGGGAAAGCATTTTATCTGATGCTTCCGAAAACATCTCTGGTAGTGTGCATGATCCTGTCTTGTTCGAGCGTATTGGGCCGATAGCAGTTGTTACGCTAAATCGACCGAAAGCACTCAACGCGTTCAGCCCCAAACTCATGGTCATGCTTGCTGCTCTTTGGCGCAAATTACGCGATGATGATGAGGTGAGAGTGATCATTTTGACAGGTAGCGGTCCGAGGGCTTTTAGTGCGGGTGCTGATCTTAAGCTTTATGTCCCACTTCGCGCTGGTCACCGTTCTCCACAGGATGAATGGGATGAGGAGCTGTTGCGAGCGCCAGAACTAGAAGATGCTGCCCTCCTCAAAACGTTTGATGTTAATAAACCAGTCATTGCTGCTATCAATGGATTGGCTGTAGGCGGGGGCGTCGAACTGATCCTCGGCACCGACATTCGGGTGATTTCTCAAGACGCAACATTACACTTGAAGGAAGTGCGTTGGGGTTTATTTCCTGCTGGCGGTTCAACCGTGCATTTGCCGCGACAATTTCCATATGCATTAGCGATGGAGATGCTTCTTACAGGACGCGAGATAACGGCACAGCAAGCTTTCGCACACGGCTTAGTCAACCAACTTGTGCCATCCGAGAAAGTTGTATCATCGGCTATGATACTAGCGCAAGAGATTGCCGATTTGAGTCGGCATTCTGTCCAAGCAATCCGCCGCTCCGTCCGCGCGGCTTATGGGCAACCAACTGACGAAGCTTTAGCGCTTGAAGCTGAGATAGCAAAGTCAGTGTTTTCTACAGCAGAAGCAATGCAGGGCCTTCAGAAATTTGGTGAGGATTAACCGGTGCTTGTTGTCCGAAAATTGAATGGTTTGAAGCAGCGAGGCTTATCCCGTCGTTACAATCAGCTTCATCCACCAAATACTTTAAAGACGTGCTGCCATTTGAACAGTTTTGTAGAATACTAGGATGTATAGCTCATGAAAAAAGACAATAATGGCAGCCCATACGATAGCCCTTATTACAGAGGGTATGTTCTATCCATTTTAATGCTTGTTTACACGTTTAATTTCATCGATCGGCAATTGCTGGTTATTTTGCAAGAGCCGCTCAAAGCCGATTTAGGGTTGTCTGACACTCAACTTGGCCTTCTAACAGGCTTTGCATTTGCTGTGTTTTACATTGTCTGCGGCATCCCAATTGCCCGCTGGGCAGATAAAGGAAATCGCCGAAATATTGTTTCCATAGCTTTAGTGTTGTGGAGTGCGATGACCGCATTAAGTGGTTTCGTTCAAAATTTCGTTCAATTGTTACTCGTAAGAATAGGTGTAGCTGTTGGCGAATCTGGAGGCACGCCTCCCTCTCATTCAATGATCTCGGACATTTTTCCTTTAGAAAAAAGAGCAACAGCTTTCTCAGTATATTCCCTCGGTATCAATTTAGGTGTTCTGGTTGGCTTCATGATCGGTGGTTGGATTGGACAGTATTACGGTTGGAGAATTGCGTTTCTAGCTTTTGGCATACCCGGAATTTTATTAGCCGTAATACTTAGATTTACCGTGCAAGAACCCCCGCGAGGCTGGTCTCAAGGTATACCTGATCACCAGAATGAGAATATAATACCAGTACTGGATGTGTTGAAGTTATTGTGGTCGCGTAAGACTTTTCGACATCTTGCTTTGGCTGGCGGGTTACAAGCATTTGTCGCATTTTCGTTTTGGAACTGGCTTCCTTCAT
>QIKG01000111.1 GCA_003232965.1 Oceanospirillales bacterium | reverse complement strand
CAGGCATAGCGTGATAGGGCATAATCCTGAATTTCGCGCTCGCTTCCTGAACCAAGCCCGACCATTTTGTTCACCTCAACAAAATGGTCTGCAACGGTCTGTCCAGAGTTTTCACAGGCCTTGGCCGCTTTTTTCAAAACCCGCTCAAATGCCCTCCAGCTTGCATAGTCCAGTGCCGGCTGAAGGTCTCTGGCGAGCCAGAACTCCATGTTTCCCTGATTAACCTGCTTGAGGTCTTCAAATGTTTTATGGTGTGATTTCTTCAAATTACTCAACACTGAATCTCCTTGTGTTTGGCTGTCATTTTCAGCCGAACCTTAACCATTTTCGTGACGTCACGAAAATGGTTTGTGACTTCAGTGTCTGATGTTTTACAAGCAATAGATGCTTTATGAATTACTTTGCTAAAGTTTTCCCAACGGTCATAGCCGAGGGCGATCATAATTTCTCTGGCATACCAGAATTCAACTTCCTCACCTGGAGTTTGCCGAGCAATTCCATCGAATGAGCTTGTCAGTCTTGTGACTGCATTTTTGTCCATTACTTATTTCCCCGGTTAATTTCCAGGAGCTTCTCAGCCATTTTCACCCGCACAAGCTCCAGCTCCTTTTCCAGCATATCAATCTCTTTGCATCAATATCAATTGCCTCTTCTTCTTCGAAGGTGTCTACATAGCGGGGAATATTGAGATTGAAATCGTTTTCGCTGATTTCCTCAATATCGGCAAGATGGGCATATTTTTCTATCTCGGCGCGGTTGCTGTAGGTTTGCATGATCTTGGTAAGATGTGCTGCCGAAAGTGTGTTGCGGTTTTTGCTGGCTACAAAGTCACGGCTGGCATCCACAAAAAGTACAGTTTTACGGTTTTCATTCGCACCGCCTTTTTCGCGTGAGCGGTCAAAGACTAAAATAGCGACCGGGATGTTGGTGGTGGGGAACAGGTTACCCGGCAAGCCAATAACTGCATCAAGTAAATTTTCTTCCAGCATTTTCTGGCGAATACGCCCTTCTGCTGCCCCGCGGAACAATACGCCGTGGGGAACAACTACGGCCACCCGACCGGTTTTTTCCAGTGCGGTTTCCAGCATGTGGCTAATAAATGCCCAGTCGCCCTTGCTTTTAGGTGGCACACCGCGCCAAAAACGATTGTATTGATCACTTTCTGCATTTTCTGCACCCCATTTGTCCAGGGAGAATGGGGGATTGGCCACCACACAGTTAAATTTCATCAAGCGGTCATTTTCGATGAGTAGCGGGCTGTTTAAGGTGTCGCACCATTCGATTCTGGCACTGTCAAAATTGTGCAAAAACATATTCATGCGACAAAGCGCCCAAGTGCTGCCATTGGACTCTTGTCCAAACAGGGCAAAATCTTGGCTCCCCACCTGTTGTGCCGCCTGTATTAATAGCCCCCCGGAACCACAGGTAGGGTCACAGATACGGTCACCGGGTTTGGGGCCTGCCAGCCTGGCGACCAACTCGGTGACGGCTAAGGGAGTAAAGAACTCCCCGGCTTTTTTCCCGGAATCGGAAGCGAAGCGTTCAATCAGGTAAATATAGGTGTTGCCGATCACATCTTCTGAAACCAGGCTTGGCTTCATATTTAGTTGTGGCTTGTGGAAGTCCTCAAGTAATTGCCTTAGTCTGCGGTTGCGATCTTTGGTTTTACCCAGATTGGCTTCGCTGTTGAAGTCAATGTTACGGAACACCCCTTCGAGCTTGGCCTTGTTGGCCTCTTCAATGTGATCAAGAACAATGTTAATTAGCTCACCAATATTTGTTGCTGATCTGCGTTCATACAAACTGTAATAATTGGCCGGAAACTCATCCAGCACGATCACTTTGCCTGTTTCGGCATTTGTTTCTGTTAACTTGATCAGCGGCAAAACAAAACGCTCCCGTTTTAACTTGCGCCTTATGCGGGCATCATCATCTCCATATTGTTTTTGATAGGTCTCGTAGTGGTCCTGCCAAACATCAGATATATATTTTAGAAATAAGGTCACCAAAATATAGTCTTTATATTGCGATGGATCAACGACACCCCTAAATGTATCACAAGCAGCCCAGGCGGCGTTGTTAATGTCTTTCTGGTCTATTTGGTTGCTCATGTTTGTTTTCCTTTTGCATGCTGCATTAAAACTGTATTTATGTATTGTTTGCGTTTTTTTGCTAATTTTTGAAATAGTTTTTGTTCGCGTACAGATAATGCGGCCAAGGCTACAACGAATTTCTGCGTCTCCAGCGTTGGTAACGACAGTTCCAGATTTTCAACAGTTTGTTTACTGATCATTTTCTGAACCGACCCCTTTGTTCTGCTGGCGAAATATATTTGTGCATCACGCTGTCCTATATACCAGTTTAGATATTCAGGCAGGACTTTAGTTGGCCGGGTAATTCTTATTCTTATCAATGGGGATGCGATAATGGTTTTTTCGATTTTATTGCGGATAATCGCAGCAGTTGTGATCTGACCCCTTGATCTAAATACCAAGTCATCTTTTTTTGCATAATGATGATTCTTGATACTTTCATTGTCGATTCTTGTCAGGTGACTGCAATCGACAGTATCATCCTCGGCCAAATCTTTCATCTGGATAATACTGATATTTCCACTAACTGCGGCTTCAAGCCGGGCGCGGAATGAATACCCCATTTGTACTGCGGTGATATCTTTTACTTTCACCTTCATTCTTTTACTTTGATATTATGCTGTACTCTCATTACTGCGTATTATACTTAAGATTACTGCTATGTCAAATTATATATTACTGCATTACCATTACTGCATTATATGCAAAGCAGATCTCCTCACTTAAGGAGCCTATGATTTATTCTGAGTGAAGCAGATTGAGATTTATGATTTTCAAGCGCAAGGCGGCAAGTGCTAGTAATAGCAACGCTATTGCTAGTGCTAGTGCTTGCCAACGCCGCTAAAACCCAAAACCCGACATCAAACCCGAGCATCAAACCCGAGCAAACCCGAGGACAGGCATCAAATAGAGCATTCCCGTTTTTACCACGAGCGAAAGTCAGTCTTGGCTGAATCTAACCAGTTCCCAATGAATTAATTTCCTGCTTGAGTTCAGCTTTCAAGTTGTCCCCTATTCTTGCCTTGTGGGGTGATGAAGGTTTTGTAGGGTAATGGGAAAGTCTTCTATCGTCCCGGCCCCATCCCCCTGTCGTCCCGGCCTACGAGCCGGGATCTCATTGGGAGCCGTGTCACTTATTTACAGGTCACACCCTACTTGGCTTGCTGAATATCAGAGTTTACTGACAACTTAGATTACAGACCGTAGCGACTTTATCCAGGCAAGCTTGTGAAAACGCATCTGTACAGCATGTACTGTCAATAGCACAGATATCAGTTACGCAGGAATGACAACCATTTTCCATTGGCTCGTTGCTCACCTGACAAAGGCTCTGTCCGCATACTTTTACCTGCAAAATTGCACCAACATCGAGAGTAAAATCCGGATTTATGGTAATACCTTCACCGGCGGCAAAAATTACCGTGGCAAATTCCGTAGCCTGAAAACCGGTTTCAGTAAACAGATACTCACAAGCTTCAAATTCTTCTGCGCCATTAACTGTCCCGGCGGCAAGTAAATTGTTGCAGTATTCCAGCGCAACTGTCGGGCCGATAACACTCAAAATCAGGATATTTCCAGTTTCCAGCTGCATCTCTGGCGCCACCTGCAGTCGAATTAATAATAGCAGTTAGGTTACCGACACCGCTAACACCCGTGTATTTAATCGTATAAGTGGTTCCAGAACCCGTGATAACAACACCGGTATAGGTAGCGGTGCCAGAGGAGAGTGCATCGACATCATTCGCATCATTAAAATCCAGTATATTTTCACTAAAGGTCACGCTAAATTCTATTTCAGTCGCATTGGTCGGGCTGGCGGTAATTGCGGTAAAGCTATCTATCGTCGGCCGTGTTTGGTCAATAACAACTGTCGCTGAAGCAGTGGTTGGTTCGAGCGGGTTGCCGAATAAATCGGTAATTCCATGAGCAGGGAGCAGCGTGACCGCAAGTGTGCCATCGCCTGCAATATTGGGTATAGACAAGCTATAAGTCGCGCCACTACCTGTCAGGCTTGCAGTTCCTGTACTACCAAGAAAGGATATACTGAAGTCAGCAGCATCGAGGCCGTTTACCGGCTCACTAAAACTGATATTAAAATTAACACTGTTGACATTGGTTGGATCATTGAAAGCAGCATCGAGGACAATACTGTCCAGGGTGGGAGGGATAAGGTCACCTACCAGAGCGATATTATTGGTTGATAAGCCATCGTCATAGTTGTAATCAAGTGTGTAAAAATTCGGTAGGTTCTGAACCGTAGCAAAGGTACCGCTGAGGGTGCCATAACTGGCAATGATATACACTGGCGCTGTTACCCCGGCGCCGATTGGGCTAAAATCCAGCGTTGTTGCCGAAATATCCAGATTAGCAGTAACTGTAAGGCGATCATTGCTGCTACCATCGAGTTCACAGGTATAGACACCATCAATTTCAGCTGAAGCTACTGTGATAGTACCCGTTGATGAGCCCGGGCTGATACCCGCTGAAGCGCTAATATACACATTTGCGGCAAAACTACCTGTACCCGCCAGCGTGCCGGCATTAATATTAACTTGCCCGCTACCGGTCTTGGCGGCATTAAAAGTCCATGTTCCACTGCCGTTTTTACTTAAAATACCATTACCAGTCAAATCACCAGAATAGGTGTTACTTTGATTTAAGCGGCCAAAAGTCAGGTTAAAATTCAGGTCGGTTGTGCCCGTCCCTGCAAAGCCGCCAAGTGTGGTATCAGCATTCATATCCATAGCCGCATTGGAATTAATTGTGACAAGGTTCTCAGCAAACAAGCCGGCACCGAAGTTTGTGCTGCCGCCATTGAGATTGACATTTCCAAAATAAGCCGAGGAGCCCAAAGCAGGTGTGTCAGTAAAGTGGTGTATACCAGAAGCAATGGTCAGCGAACCTGTACCGGCAAATGAACCGTTAAAGGATTCATACGGAACAATCGGAGCATCAGCAATTATCAATGCCGCGTTGAGAATAAGATCACCATCATCATGGAGGTTACCGATCGCAGTCGCAGCAT
>QIKG01000028.1 GCA_003232965.1 Oceanospirillales bacterium | reverse complement strand
TATCAGCAAGCAAACCAGCTGAATAATGTATACCTGCAGGCTTCAAACGGCCACCAAATAATTGCAGTTGCAGTTGATTTGCCTGTAACGAGTCTGTGTTGATAGTCTGTAATTCTGTGCGGATATTATTCACTCCTAGCCCACCGGCAACTTCCAGACCTGCTAGCGACACCGAACCTTTAAGGGTCAGGTCCTCAGCTAGTGTAATTTGCACATCAACACTGCCGCCCCTGAAACTATTTTCCAGCACTGAAAACTCAAGATCATCCCCTTTTATTATTACCTTGCTGCGAATGTAGTCGGCAACACTTATTTTGGCTGAAACTTCAATGCTACCCATGCCTGCAACAAGGCTGATGGGCCATTCAATTTTGGCAATTGCCAGTAGATCCGGAAGGCGTTTTGTGTCGATATGAGTGGCAGGAATGGTAATTTCCCACTTCCCGTTTTTCAAATCTCCCTGATATTCCAGCGGGAATGATGGGCCGTTCAAGAGCAAGACTTCCCCAGCACCACTAAGCTCTCCTTGAAGCTTTAGCTGGTTTTGCAGGGAAAGCTCAAACCCCTGCCAACTTTCGCCGTCAATGATTAGCTCCAGACCCTTAGTATTGAGCTTCAGTTGGCCCGTTTGCTTGTTAATATCCAACTGATCCCAGCTCAAGTCCAGATTTTTTGCACGAATGATTTCGCCATCACCACCTACCAGAGTAATCTCAGCGCTAAGCAGTTTAGCCTGACCGTTACTGAGGAGTTGCTCGGACTTCGAGGATAATACAGCGCTAAGCGGGAGTGTCTGTGCGTGGATACGGGTTTGTACTTCGCCCTTTTCTATCAACTTAATGTTTGCCAGTTCTGAATTGCTGCTACCGTTGAATGTGAATTCAACTGGTGCATCCGTTTGACTCAATGGAAAATTAAAATCCAGTTTGGCAAGCGTATGGTTGCTATCGGCATTGATTTGAGTCCGACTGTCTTCAGAGATCAAATCCAGTTGTAATTGATCCATATTAATTTCAAGTTCAGACAATGATTCAAAGTGAATGCGTTGCTGTTCTAAATCTAACTCACCAACCACCCCGAATTCCAGCTTGCTGGCCTGTAACTTAATATCTGCGCTCTGATAAACAAAAGCATGCTTTTCCTGCCAGTCTATTTCCACCAGACCACTAGCGCTTGCTTGATCCAGTCGGTTGATATCTGCGACTTCAAGCTGCAGATTGTGCAAAAGGATGCCAACCGTTGTATCCACTTCAGCTGGGTACTGAAATTCGGGAAAGATGCGTTGTAACAAACCCTCGGAACTGGTGCTGGAATATTGAAGCTCCAAAGTGTCCCCCTGGGTAATGGTTAATTTATCAGGCTCGACCATGCCCAGAAATTCAACATCCAGCTGTAATTTTTCAACTGGGGTTTTAAGCTTCAGCTTGGTCAACTCAAGTCTGAACTGTTGAATTTCCTGCTGGCTTTCAGACTGGTTATCACCACTAAAGATAGCCAACAACTGTGCTTGCCCTTCGATTTCCTCTACCTGCCCACCAGTGAGTTGCGCTACCAAACGATTAAGCCATTCTGAGCCTGCGGCATTTGCATTCAGTTGGAAGGTGATTTCACTATGGATTTCCTGCGCTTGAAGCTCCTGTTCCAGATTGATGTTAAACCAAGGGCTTGTCTCAGTACTCGAGGATAAGGCTAAACCAGCACGCAATGCCGAGGCGCTCACTTCAATCTCCAATTGCCCGCCGACCTCGGGATAAGCGCTTAAATTTACCGCCGTTAGTAACTGAAGTCGCTGATGCCCTGATGGTAGCAATCTAATACCGTCAAAATTCAGCACTAGCGGGCTACTCGATGCATTGCCACGGAGCTGCAACTGCATTTTTTGCACGACTATTTCCGGTAAGCTTATGTTATCCGGAAATTTCAGAAGCGGCAGGGATACATCATCGAGA
Source organism: Oceanospirillales bacterium (assembly GCA_003232965.1). Classification (GTDB taxonomy): domain Bacteria; phylum Pseudomonadota; class Gammaproteobacteria; order Xanthomonadales; family SZUA-36; genus SZUA-51. The sequence continues at coordinate 2,080 of QIKG01000028.1, read as the reverse complement.
CTAAAAGCACTTTTGTCATCTGCTTCAGCGTTTAATAGAACATCTATTAACAAGGAGCCAATTTCAAGCTCCCGGCTCTGATAATTAAAACGCACTTTTGTCGCAGATAGGTCGACATCTGCTACCAGCGTATTCCCGCGCAAGCTCAGGCTAGTAATTTGGATGCTCTTTATTCCGGGGTAGCCAATCTTCAGTTGCTTAACTTCCCAGCCCTCAGGTAGTTGGCTTTTCAGCACCTGGGGCAACCACAGCGGTGCGGCGGCATAAATTCCGACCAGCAATATAAGTGTGATCAACAACCATTTTAACAAGGTTTTCATTAATAACTGATATCCGATTTTCTCAGCAGCCACTATAACAAAAGCTAGGCTGCTACTTGTTTAATAGTTGTCAAATTGACCTGGAATATAAACGAATTATCGACTAATGAAATTATTCCTAGCAGCGCTCACTAATGCGCTAGTGCCGGGTATCTCACCAAATAACTTTTCAGAAAGCACAAGAACCTCCGGGTCACAGATCATGCGTAGGTAGTTAATATCTGTAGCCATAAGCTGCCACCTCTCGAAAATATCACCCTGAGCCGCAGTGTTTATAAGGGTCATTATCACCGTGTTTAACATTGTTCAAAAACATACAGGCTGACCGCTGTGCTGGGCCATGATCCAGTCAATAACCACATGGTTTCCGCTGCGCATCAGCCCGCAGACGCGCAGCTCTAGAAAATGCATTTCTGTTTTTGTCTCATCTACGCTGACGGCCATTGACCCAGCTACTGATATTCCACCCATTGCTCGATAATCTCCATAAATGCCTCGCCAAATCGTTCGAGTTTAACCGCGCCCACACCGTTGATAAGCAAGAAATCAGTGGGATTTACGGGTTTATCCCGGCACATCTGCAACAAGCTGGCATCCCCAAATATAACATAGGGTGGGACACCCTGAGTGCTTGCTAATTTTTTACGCAAGTCGCGTAAAGCACCAAATAATTCAAGATCATCATCGTTGAGGTCGATGGCAGCTGGCGGTGGTTTTTTAGCTAACTTTTCTTTAAGTCGTGGTTTAGCCAGTTCAATGGATGATTCATTGCGTAATAAACCGCGTGCTTCGGGGGTCAGGAATATGCGGCAATATCCTGATATAAAAACCCACGATGAATCAGCTGGCGAACAATCGACATCCATTCAGCATGGCTGTGTTCCATACCAATGCCATAAGTGCTTAACTGCTGATGGTTGAATTTCCGCAATGATTCGGTATCAGCCCCGCGTAATACATCAACTACATGCTTAATGCCGAAGGACTGACCGACGCGGTACACGCAGGATAAAACTTTGCGGGCGGCTTCGGTGGCGTCAAATTTCTCCGGTGGGTTCAGGCAAATATCACAATTACCACAGTCGCTCGCTAGATTCTCACCGAGATAGCCCAATAACACTCGGCGTCGGCAGGTGAGGCTTTCAGAAAAGCCGATCATGGCATTGAGCTTGTGGGTTTCTATGCGTTTTTGGTTTTCGTTATTACCCTGCCCTATTTGAAACCTTGCGGTGGCTGCATCTGCAGTCCCAAAAAGCAATAATGCCTCAGCGGTCAGGCCGTCACGACCAGCACGACCGGTTTCCTGATAATAACCCTCAAGATGCCGGGGTAAATCATAATGCACAACAAAGCGCACGTTGGGTTTGTCTATGCCCATGCCAAAGGCAACGGTAGCGACAACGATTGCCAGTTCATCGCGGATAAAGTCTTCCTGTACCTGCTTGCGTTGTTCTGCCGGCAAGCCAGCATGATACGCCGCGACTGAAAAACCCTCAACTTCCAAGGCACAAGCAACCTCTTCAACCCGTTTGCGGGAGAGCGCATAAATAATACCAGAGGCATCTGTCTGGCGTTTTAAAAACTGCAGTAACTGACTCTGTGGCCGATGTTTTTCGAGTACGGTATAGCGGATATTCGGGCGATCAAAGCTGGTGACAAAGCGCTCAGAATTTTGCAATCCCAATACCTGGACGATATCTTCACGGGTATGCGGGTCTGCTGTGGCCGTTAATGCAATTAGCGGAACTTCGGGGAAATGC
>QIKG01000079.1 GCA_003232965.1 Oceanospirillales bacterium | reverse complement strand
ATCTGGATTTGGAATTATATGATTTCCATGCCCGGCAGTTTGATCCCACTACCGGGAGGTTCTTTGCAGTAGACCCACAAGGACAGTTTGCTTCTGGCTATGTGGGGATGGGGAATAACCCGGTGGTTGGGGTAGATCCGGATGGGGAGTTTGTATTGCCATTTCTCGCGAATCTGGCAGTTAATTTTGGAGCAAATTTAGCATTAACCGGGGGTGATTTCTATTCGGCAGTGCAGAATACTGTTGGCAGTATTTTTCTCCCTGGGCCTTCCTTTACCCCTATAAATGCTTTTGAAGGTATTGGAAATGCGGTTCTTACTTCTGCAATACAAGGTGCTGGTAGTGGTGCTCCGTTAGAACAATCACTAATTAGCTCAATTCCTGGAGCCATAGTACAGGGCATTCAAGGAGCAACGAATAGTGCTGCGCTAGCGGAATTGGAGGAGTATACAAAGTTTTTGATTACTCTAAGGAAAAGCTCCCTTCCAAAAGGTGAGATTATTGTGGGGCCTGTTTCAGGTCGCGGAACCATTATCAATCAAAATGAGCTTCAAGATGTGACTGTGAAATTCTATTCACAATTAGCTAAAACCGACTTGTTCTTTTCAAACGCTAGAGAGATATTTGATAATGCTGATTTTATAGTTCCAGGTAATCTGAAAACCGAGAAATTGAGGTTCTTTGGCGAAATGGTTAAAACTGGGGCGCCTTTTGATATCAAGCAACCAGGAAAAGGTTTTAGTTTAGAAGAGATAGGAAGACAGGCAATATTTGAACGCAATGTGTATGACTTCGATGATTTCGGGAATATTAACTTCGGATATGCAGCGCGAGTCTTTGGAATATCTCTAGGGGGTGCTGTAAAAGCAGCAGGATTGTATCAAACCTTGTTTCAGGGCAATCCAGATTTTAGGAATTGGCAAGGGTTTTTTGATGCGACAAAAGATACTCGAAATATTAAATTTGGTTATAATTTTACACCGATATGGGCAAGATAGAATTGGGCGTTTTTGGGGTAATATGCATCGTTGGAGTTTTTCTGTACAATCAGTTTCAGGTTAACCCATTAAGGAATATGATCGTCTTTGAAAATGACATTGAGTTTGTGGCTGATTCATTAGCTAAAATGAACCGATTGCTTCGGAAGTTACCCACAACAACAAACAGAGTCAATTACTTTATGGATAAGGATGGTTATCTCTATTTAGGAGCAGAAAGAGTAGCTTTACTAAAAGGAGCTATCAATAATCCTAAAGTTAGAAATGACATGTTTTTAGAGGAATTTACAGACAAAGAGATAGATCAATTTTTTTATTTGATGGCTTATCTTTTTCGTAATAATGTAGATGCAGCGAACCTCGAAAAGCCTATTGGAAATTTCTTGTTCAATTACCGGAGAACGGATGAAAATACCAGTAATGATTTAAGAGAAATTATGATAGTCAGAAACTCCCAAGACACCTTATCGTCTTATTTTGAAGAAACATTTCAAATTTTAGATAGAAAATTGAATTTGGTTCTATTAGCACCAAGGAACGCTCAAGTCAGATAATAATAACAGAAAAATACTCTTCAATCTTACTCGTAGGTTAAACCCCGACAGTTGTAGGGTGCGGCCCGGCCAGCTTATGTGTAGCTTCGGCTGGAAACGATCTAAAAAAGCAGGAGAAGGGTAAAATAGACTAATTTAGCTTAACTAACTAAGCCATACAGTTAAATTAAACTCATATTCATTAAAACTACCGCAACTATATTGCTCCTTTTCTTGACAGGCTTTACAGTCCAAGGGCAAGATGACGGGCAAATGGTATGGCGCGAAGAGGTGCGTTAATGTTAAGGACAACTATGATATCGTTTCTTTTCCTGACTGTTTTTTTAGCTCACAGTCAAATTGCATCCTACGACTCACTAGCCGCCTCCGACACTCTCAACTGGCCCCAGATGCAATACCTGGACAGCCTTATGCAGCGCGGAGCGCGGTGGCAAGAGCATACAGAGGAACTTTTACAGTTAGGGGTTATGCGGCAAGTGCAAGAAACAGCCCAAAAAGTTCCGGACCATATTACCAAGCTGGATAGCCTGCTTCAAGAGAAGTCGGATTTAATGAAGGAAAAGATCCTCAGCCTCTCATCAAACACACAGAAAAAGATAGACTCCGCCGGTCAAGCCCTGCCCTTCGGATTTAACCAGTATACTTCGAAAATGGCAGGCCCCGCCTCGGCGGGCCTGCCAGCCGGACAGGCAGGCAAGCTCGATCAGCTAATCGATAGGTATAGCTCACAACTTTCCGACAGAAAGGAACGCTCCTGGCTGCAAGATCATCTAGGCCAATTGCAACAAATGGACGGCGTGTTGGACCAATATCAGGGCAAACTGCTGGATATGGGTGATTTGGAACAACTGAAAGGTTACCAACAACAGCTGCAGCAGCTAACTGGTCAGTCGCAGGGCTATTTTCAGGAGGCCAAAGGACTGCTAAAGGGGGAACTTAATGAAGAACACCCTTTAATGCAAAAACTACAATCTTTAATAGGTAACCGTAAAGAATTCCAGGAACTGCAAGCCCAAACTGCTGAACTGGAACAATTCAAACAGCTGGCCAGCAAGTATGGAGAGGATTATGCCAGAGAGCACCGGCAGTAGGCGCGAGCACGACTGGAAGCAAAAGCCAGGGAAATTGGTGCCGATGTTTTTAACGAACACCAAGACAAGGTCCAGGAGGTACAGGATAAATTTGAAAAGCTGAAAAAGAAGTACAGCAGCGTGGCCGATGCGCGGGACCTGTCCACTGCGGTCAAGCGCAATTCACTGAAAGGCCAGCCACTGGCAAAACGGCTGGTGCTTGGGGGTTCCTTTCAAATCACCCCGGCGTTCTCACGTAAAGACAGTGTGCAGGGCATTCCAAACCAGTATGCAGCCAGTGTAGACCTTTCGCCCATAATTGGCTATCGACTGAACAAAAAGTTTACCATGGGAGTAAGTGTTACTTATCGGGCCCAATTGATCATTGATGAGCTTCAGACCCAAAACCAAACCTATGGCTGGCGCAGCTACCTGGAATTCTATCCAAAAGAGTCCATTTTCCTGCACGGGGAATACCAGGCTATGAGCAGGGAGGTAAATCAAGGTACAGCCACCGAACAGGCCACCCGCCAATGGGTGAGCGGGGCACTGGTGGGGATCGGGAAAGAGTATGGGTTGTTTAAGGGAATAAAGGGGCAGGTGATGGTACT
>QIKG01000256.1 GCA_003232965.1 Oceanospirillales bacterium | reverse complement strand
TGTTTGTTTTCTGTGTTTTAAAAAAGTGACGAGTCATCTTAAGTATTTTAATGGCGAAACTGAAAAATTGCATTCTCGGACAAGCTCCTAGCGCGTTGTGCGTAGTAGGTCGCCATAAGTTCATGGCTTGCCCGTCGATCGGTTACGGCTCATAGGGGCCATGACGAGTCGGTTCCGCAGCGATATGTCACCAAGCGTGACCGTATCAAATATTTTACTCATCTTTTTTACCTTCGTTAATGTGATATTGGAATTGTTCAGTTTTGATTGATGGACTGGGTTCGCGTCGCGGCTGGGCTAATACGATTGCGGCAATAATGGCTACAGCACCGAAAATCTGAGTTGTTCTAAAGCTTTCCCCAAGTACGATGAATCCAAGAATAGTTGCCGCCAACGGGCTTACGAATGCAAGAAAAGAAACGGTGATCGCTGGCAGGCGTTCAACACCTCGGAACCAAATAACGTAAGCCAACAAAGCACCTATAATACTGAGATAGGCAAAACCGAGCCAATTGAGTCCGGTTATTGTGCTCGGTAAGTCTTCCGTCACCAGTGCAATCGGAACAAGTACTATTCCGCCTACGGTTAATTGCCAGCCCGTGAAGTTCAGAATGCTTACACCCTCTGGGCGGCCCCAACGTTTCATCAGCACGATCCCCGCTGCCATGCTTAAGGCCCCGGCTAGACCGGCTAAGATACCCATGGTATCAAGATGAGCCGCCGGCTGTAATACGAGCAGTGCGACCCCGAGACCACCCACTAAGCAAGCGAGTATCTGTAATGTTCTAATTTTTTCACCCAGAAGAACTACACCGAGCAACAACACGATGATTGATTGACACGACATTACTAACGCTGCCACCCCTCCTGGTAGCAAGTAGGCGGCTACAAAGAGAAAATAAAAAAAGGCGCCGATGTTCAATATACCTAGGATTAATGCTCGCAACCACCACACACCCGAAGGTAGCCGCCGTCCGATGGCAAGCAGAATAAGGCCGGCCGGCAGAGCGCGGATAGCAGAGGCTAATAATGGACTGTCCGGTGGAAGTAGTTCAGTGGTTACCAAGTAAGTACTTCCCCAAATTGCAGGTGCCAGGGATGTAAACAAAGAATCACCTATAACACGATTGATTTTCATCGCACCCCCGAATTAGTAGTTCCGAAATATCGATCACCAAAGTCGCCAATACCAGGAATCATGAAAGCTTGCTCGTTCAGTTTTTTTTCAATCGACGATGTGACAATACGTAATTTGGGATGGGCTGCTGTTACCCGATCTAGCCCCTCTGGTGAAGCCAGGAGGTTAATGAAGATAATATTTTCCTCTTGTACGTCTGCTTTAATAAGTACTTGTATCGCAGTTAGCGCTGATCCTCCAGTAGCAAGCATTGGCTCAAGCAATAAAACATGGCATTCACTAATATTATCTGGAAGGTGCGAATAAAAAAGCTTAGGCAACTTTGTTTGCTTGTCACGCTGGATAAGTATCTTACTCATGTGCATACCTTCATACATTGACCGCAGTTCGGTTTCCATACTTTCTCCAGCCCGTATGACCGAGACTGCGCAAAGCTTAGCAATAAGTTTGAGTCCTGCATACGTTTCGCCCACCGGTGTGGTGACTTCTTGGGGATGGAAAGGAAGCAGGTTCGATCCAGCTTCCAACAACAGCCGAACAATTTGGTCAGCATAGAACACAAAGTCTGCTTGACTCGTGTTCTTATCACGAATAATCGAATGCAGAGCGCGTAATTGATTTGTTTGCGGTAAAAGGTGGATCGCCCTATTGATTGTCATAATAAAATATCCCTTTATAAAAGCTTATACCTAGAGCCTGCAAGTGATTGTACTTGCAGAGTACACGAGATTTTTTTAGTTAAAAGTAAACTCGCACTCTGTTGAACCCTGTTTAAATCAAGCGTTGTCGAGTTCAAAAAAAGCGCTTCGTGCCTCAGCAACGAAACGCTTTATTTTCGAGCGGTCTTTACGGCCATCCGCACCTTCAAGACCGGTGTGGGCATCGACGGCTGCGGGTCGAACCTGTCGAATGGCGTCGGCCACATTTTCCGCCGTTAGACCGCCAACCATCATGAGAGGCTTGGAAGAACAACGAACCAGCTCAGCACTTACAGACCAATTATGGGTTAATCCTGTGGCCCCTTTAGCACCGGTGGCAGGATCAAATGTATCGGTGATGAACATATCGACGAATTCAGCGCACTCGTCCACCAGGGCGAGAAGCTCATTCGCATTGTCTTCTCGAACAACCAAACTTTTCAGAACATACAAGTCAGGGCGCATTGATTTCAGCTTGCGCAGCTGCTCCGGCTCCACATCACCGTGAAGTTGGACTGCAGTTACTCCAAGTTGACTGCAAAAGGCACTAACCTCGTCAGCATCTGTCATGTAACTGATGAGGACACCTGCTTGTGAACTGGCAAGCTTTGATATTATCTGCGTGGCAGCAGTTTCAGAAATATCATCTTTACCTGAGGGGAGACGAAGCGGGAAACCAAGCCAATCAACTCCCTCTTCAGAAAGTAGTCTGGCTTCTTCAGCATCAATAATTCCTGCAACTTGGATAAGCTTTTCCATAGCAATACTTCCTTATATTTTTCATGTGTTGATAGACCCAATGAGCATATATATCAAAGTTATCTTCTATGTCAAGTATATCCACGTAAAGATACACCACGTAAAGATAAATCTCTTGGAAAAAATAGTCAAGTATCTTTACGCAAAGATAAGTTATCAGCAATTCCCGCCAAATCTATCCCCGCTTAAATACTGGATCAAAAGGTGTTGGGGCATGCTGGAAAATCATGGGAATGGTGACATTCTCGATAGCGTAGATAAGATGTTGAGCTTAATAAAAATAATGACTTGGAAAGGGATAAGACCAATTATTTATTTTTTGGAAAAATCTTTTGAAAAAGGAATCCGTTTGACTAAAAAAAATGAAGAAATATGAGAAAAAATCACACTTTCTAAAACTTTACCTAAATGGGATATTGTAATAGAAAACAAATTATTGGTACTTTAATAAATACTAAATCCCTAACAGCGTCAAAGAAAATGAATTAATAATTCCAGCCAGTTTTTCAGACGCTAAAAAAGACCCTGCTACAAGCGTTGTAGCAAGCAACACCATCAAGTGATATTTAATATTTTTCATTTCATATTATTGTTCAAACAGATTCTTGATGACCACATCATCCAGGCTAAGCTGTCCTGACCGCGGC
>QIKG01000026.1 GCA_003232965.1 Oceanospirillales bacterium | reverse complement strand
AAAATAATGCATTCCCACTTTGGTAACATAGGGTGGGCTAATCTTGGGGCAGTTCGCAAGCTCAAAGTTAAGCATGTGGTGACCTTTTACGGTCAGGATGTAAATAAGCTTCCTGTACAGAACCCTGTTTGGAAAAAGCGATATCAGCAACTATTTTCTGAAGTTGATTTGGTTCTGTGTGAAGGTTCGTACATGGCTGATTGTGTAATAGAGCTAGGTTGCCCAAGCCATAAGATTAAAGTGCAACATCTCGGCGTGGATGTAGACAATATAGCTTTTCAGCCGCGCCAGTGGCAGATGGGTGAGCCGCTTAATGTGTTGATTGCAGCCTCATTCCGAGAAAAAAAAGGCATTCCTTATGCGATTGAGGCATTAAAAATTATAGCTCGTAACGTGCCGGTGCGATTGACTATTATTGGTGATGCAGGATCGGAGTCAGATAGTAAAAAGGAAAAGGCTCGTATTCTTTCAACACTAGAGCGCAGCGGTTTGAAAAAACATACTCGGTTGCTTGGCTTTCAAACCCATCGGGCAGTGTTGCGGGCGGCTTACGATCACCATATTTTCTTGCAGCCGAGTATTACAGCAGAAGATGGAGATACTGAAGGGGGTGCTCCAGTCTCTATTATAGAAATGCTTGCAACAGGAATGCCGGTGGTAAGCACCACTCATTGTGATATCCCTGAGGTCGTAGGACCAGGGCTTGTGCATCTGCTAGCACCAGAACGCGATATATCGAAGTTGGCTGAATGTATATTGTCGCTTCTGGAGGATGCGGGGAGTTGGTCTGCTGCCGTTGGGGAAGGGCGTAGGCGCATTGACCGCGAATATCATTGGTCTCGGCAAGCGAAGCAACTGATCGATCACTACCGTAAGGTGTTGCGGGAGACGTAGCCAGCCGTTCCTGATTAATAAGCAGATTTATCTTTATGTCCTGTATGCGTCGGGCAGAAAACAACATGACCAATACTGCATGATGAAAGTTTCGATAAATTTCCATGGGGAAACCTTGGATATTAATATTGCGTAATATAACTTTAGCAAAGAGATAACTTTTTATGCGCGTAGCATTTTTTTCTCATTCTGCTGCTTTGTTCGGGGCAGAAAGATCTTTACTTGATATTGTTTTAGGTGTGCGCGCTTATGGAGTAAGCCCAATTGTAGTTCTTCCTCGGTGTGGGGCATTAACCGATGAACTCGAAAGGGAGAATGTTGATTATATTATCTACCCATACTATTGGTGGATAAGCAGATCCTATAAGGCCATACTTGGCCCATACCGCCTTATCGCTAACCCTATATTGGCACGATGCATTTCATGGGTGCTGCGGGGAAGAGGAATAGATATTGTTTATTCCAATACGCTAGCAACCCCCGTTGGTGCGATGGTCGCCAAAACACTTGGTGTTAAACACCTTTGGCATGTTCGAGAGTTTGTGCATGAAGACATGGGCGCAGACTTTTATCTTGGTACACGTCGTGCTGCACAATTTATTGCCAAAAGTTCTTCTTATATTATTTATAATTCATGTGCAGTAGAAACGAAGTTCAAGCTTTTGTTCGGAAATACCCCAGGGGCGGTTATATACAATGGCTGGTTGATCGGAAGTGGAACTCCTAAGCAGTATAGAAAAGTCCTGATGCCGGAGAAAACCATTAGGCTTTGCATTGCAGGAAGTCTGCATAGGGGAAAAGGTCAGCATCATGCTATCAAGGCGTTGTCGGTATTGAAGCAGAGTTTTCCTAATATGACGCTCGATATTGTTGGGGCAGGAAATAGGCTTTATGTCCGCGAGCTTGAGAAGCTTTGCTCTGAAGTTGGTGTGTCGGCGAGTGTTGTTTGGTCTGGGTATGTAAGCGACGTTGCCGCAGTGTTTAGGCGATCAGATATTTCCCTTGTTTGTTCTCGTAATGAAGCCTTTGGTCGGGTTGTAGTTGAGGCTATGGCAGAAGGTTGTCCTGTCGTGGGTAGCCGTTCTGGGGGTATTCCTGAGATAATTGAGCACGGCGTAAATGGGCTATTGTATAACTATGAAAGTATTGATGATTTGGTTCGGCAAGTTTCAGTTTTAATAAATAATCAGGAACTTTACTCAAAGATTGCACGTAGGGGAGTTGTAGACGCATATAAGCGTTTCAGCCGCCGTCGCTATGCGGAACAAATACATCAAGTCCTGAAAGAGTTGTAGGAGGATTGCTGGTTATCAACTTCTTTCAGCATGCGGAAAATATCACGAAACCTGTGGAAAGCCATGACGCAGCAGTAATTTAAGTTTTTGTGGTAATGGCGTGAATAGCTTCAGCCATTGCTGCAATGAATGGCGATTTTCTTTTCTGATTTTTTGTCGTTCTATTAATAATGATCTGCGCTGCTTAAAGGTCCCATTAATTACTGGGTAATATATTTCATTCCAGGGCCGGAAACTACGAAGATACACGGATAGTATAAAGCCTTCTGTCATCAGGAGGCAGAGATGTATAGGGAGTAACGCAACAAGAACCGGGGTTGGATAAAAAATTGCCATAATGTAGGTTTTATTGCGTTCACTCATAGCACGCCGACGATAACTGCTATGCAGTTTATTGTTGTCAACTTTACCGCCGCCAAAGCTGTGGCCGACATGATGGTCATATCCAGACTGGGAGAGTGAACGAACCTGATAACCGCTGTTCCAGGCGCGCAGGCAAAGGTACATGTCTTCAGCAAGGGAACCTATCCATTCGGGGAAGCCTTCCAGTGCGTTCCACAAAGTTCGGGGGATCCATAGGCAGGCTCCCATCACCATGCCGACCTGTTGCTGTGCAGGGTTGGTGTTTGGCACTGGGTTGAGGAAGGGGTCGAAAAAGCTGCCCATGTCCATTAGTTGCCCGGTTTTTGCATTGTACTGAGGCAATGTCAGAATGCCGTCAAAATGCTCATCCCGTGCATACGCATATAGTAGTGAAAGTGCGTCTTTTCTAAGGGCTGCATCGTTATTCAGCAACAGAACGAACTCTCCCTTTGCAACCGTCACCATTCGGTTGTTGCTGATGCAAAATCCTACATTTGTTTTGCTAATGATCAGTTTTACTTGTGGGTATTCAGTGCGTATAAATTCTACGGAATTATCTGTTGAGGCATCATCGTGGACGATGATTTCTACGTTGTGTTCGAAAGCTTGGTCCAATACAGAGTCCAGGCACTCCCTCAGAGTTTCATTGCCATTGTAGTTGGCAATGCAGACCGATATGGCAATTTCGCTATTGGTTGATG
>QIKG01000298.1 GCA_003232965.1 Oceanospirillales bacterium | reverse complement strand
CTCCACCTTTGAGACTGTGAAGCCAAGTATAAAATGATTTTGAGCCCATAAAGAAAGCCGAATGTAGGATGGCAGCGCCTTTAAGCTCAGCTCCTTTTAGCAGTGCGTGTTCGATGATATCTGCGCGCTGTTGAGCTTGGCGCATATCCGTACCGAGTTTCCGGCCACTTGCGGTAACCCAAGCATCTCCCTCAGTGAGAATATTCTCTGCAACAATACCCAGCGTTTGCAGGCGTTCGAGCTGGTGTTGGTCAAGGATTGGCGGCAAAGCATTAGATTCGCACAAGGCTTCAAATAGCTCGGAACTCACCACCGGCTCAAGAGCACGGGTATTGATCAGGTTTTGGATATCAGCATCCGGCCAAACCTTGCGCTTGAGGATCCCGGCCTTGTAAAGGCCCTGTTTAAATGCTGTCAATTCTGTGGTGTTTAACCACTTGTGTCGCTGGCTAATACCGCAATTTTTTATCAAGCTCTGATAGGCATCAGTATCTGCATGTCTTAGCTTTAAACCACTAACCAGCGCATCGCCCAAAGAACCAATCCCAATTTGTAGCGTGCCGCCATCGGCAATTAGGGTGCCGGCATGCAGGCCAATGGAGTGATCGACTAAATTCACAGCTGCAATTGGTGGTGCAAAGAGTGGATGCTGACTATTCGGGTCATCGATAATCAGGTCAAAAAAATCAGCCTTACGCTCTGCTTTTCCGGTCATGAAAGGCATGTTTCGGTTTACTACCGCCACTACCACGGGGCGTTTATGTCCACGCCGTGCAATAATATCCAATAAATCCTGGGTCGTATCAGGGTTGGAGCCAAGGCTGTAACAAAGCTCACCTTCGCGCTGCTCTAGTCCGACCAACTGCACAATCACATTGATCCCGCGGTCTGCCATATCTCTTGCTGCATGGGTGTAGTTCGAGCTGGTGTAGTTCCTCTGCGCAGCTGGCTTGCCTAAAAATGCACCGGACTGCATGTAAAATTCTGCTACCTCCGCATTGGCGGGGGCAGTATCGTTGAGAACATCCTGAACATATTCGAGATCAGGATAATCCGAGCCAAAGTGGCGTTCAATGAACGGCAGCAGGAAACGCTTCTCGAGTAAACTTTTGGGCCTAGGTAGCGCCAGTGAGAGTGCTGTAAATATACTCAGGTTTAGAGTATTGTCTTCCCGAGCACGCTGCCAGAGAGCATTCAACAAGGCGTTTGGCTTACCTACACCAAGCGGCGAGCCAACCGCCAATTGCTTTCCGGCTCGCTTTAACAATGCTTCTAGACCAGTGCTGATACTGGAAAAATGTTGTTCGGATTGGATCAACTATCTTTACTCCTTTGTGAAAATGTAGTCTACATTAGTTGCTAATTGGCATAAATACCTATTTATAAATGAAATCAAACACACGCTGGCTTGATTTGTAGCCGTTCTGTATATATAGTTACAAATGTAACTACTTTTGCCTGATCATGGTTACAAAACCATGACAACCTGAAACCTGTGAGAAAACAAATGAACGCTGCATCTGAGAATTACAACCCGCTGGGTCTGCGCGGTATTGAGTTTACCGAATTTGCCACCCCTGATTCTGATTTTATGGAGCAGGTATTTCACGCCTTTGGTTTTTCAAAACTGAAAAAATTCAAAGGTAAAGAAATCATCTATTTCAACCAGAACGATATTCATTTCCTAATGAACCACGAAAAAGAAGGTTTTTCAGGTGATTTTGCACGTCGTCATGGTCCCGCTATCTGCTCAATGGGATGGCGAGTAGATAATGCCGAAATCGCGCGCAAAATAGCGATTAAGAATGGCGCCCGCGGCGCCGATCCGGAAACAACCGATCTTCCCTATCCCGCAATTTATGGAATTGGCGACAGTCTAATTTACTTTATCGATATTTTTGCCGATAAAGGTTCAATTTACACCAATGATTTTACCGACCTCGATCAACCCGTTATTGCCGCAGACAAAGGTTTTCTGGCTATCGACCACATGACCAATAATGTGCGCAAAGGCACAATGCACGAATGGGCGGATTTCTATAAGGAAGTATTCGGCTTTACTGAAGTTCGGTATTTTGATATTCGTGGTCAGGAAACCGCGTTAATTTCTTATGCCCTGCGTTCTCCTGATGGTAGTTTCTGCATTCCTATTAATGAGGGCAAAGGCGATGACCGTAACCAGATTGATGAATACCTGCGTGAATATGATGGTCCAGGTGTACAACATTTAGCCTTCCTGACCAATGACATCCTTGCCTCACTTGACAAGCTTGATCGCAATGTCATCGACACGCTGGACATCAGCGATGACTACTATGAGAAAGTTTTTGACCGGGTTCCAAATGTAAAAGAAAACCATCAAAAAATCCAAGACCAGCAAGTGTTGGTAGATGGTGATGAAGACTCTTATTTGCTGCAAATTTTCACCCGCAATTTATTCGGACCAATTTTCATCGAGATCATCCAACGCGAAGACAACCAGGGATTTGGAGAAGGCAATTTCCAGGCCTTATTCGAATCCATAGAGCGAGATCAGAAAAGCCGCGGCGTACTTTAAGGAGCCAGCAGATGAAAATCCAGCAAATACATCATGTTGCCTATCGCTGCAATGATGCTAAAGAAACCGTTGAGTTTTATAACAAATACCTGAATATGGAATTTATCTTGGCAATTGCTGAAGACCTGGTTCCCTCAACTAAAGAACCTGATCCCTATATGCATGTTTTTTTGGATGCAGGAAACGGTAATATTCTGGCCTTTTTTGAGATCCCCAATTCACCACCCATGGGCTTTGACCCCAGCACCCCACGCTGGGTGCAGCATATTGCTTTTCAGGTTGAAGATGAAGAAACCCTGCTTGCATCCAAAGCTGAGCTGGAAGGTCATGGCATAGATGTGATCGGGCCAACAGACCATGGGATTATCAAATCCATCTACTTTTTTGATCCCAATGGTCACCGCCTGGAACTCACCACTATTACCGGCACTCCAAAAGAGATGAAGCAACTGGATCAGGTCAAATGGGATATGCTTGAGGAATGGTCAATCACCAAAAAAGCCCCCAAACATGCTGCTTGGATGCACGAAAAAGCTTTCTCTGATTAAGCGCTTACCTAGAACTCTAGGTAGGGTGGGCATTTATGCCCACGCGGAGGGTTGATTTGATGTTATGCGTGGGCATAAATGCCCACCCTACAGCTTCTATCTAAGCGCCTTAGCACTAATCAAATTCAATTTTTTCTTACGATTGAGTTGTTTGATTTCATACTCCCGAATTGATGCTGCAGACCTGTTGGTACATTCCTCACGAAACACAATTTCCAACGGTTTTCGTCCGTAAAAAAACTTTGCACCTTTGAATTTCCCAGCCGTTTTACCACAGTGCTCTTGAAAACGTCGTTCCACATCCGTAGTAATACCGGTATACAAGCTGTTATCGTCGCTGTGAATGATATATACCCACCAACTCATACACACTCCTTCAGCACAGCCTTACAGAAGCGACAGTAGTAATGCCCCCGGCCGGACTGGATTTTATTGTGCCGGCGGCAACTAATCTGGTGCTCCCTGCAGTTACAGCTATAACTGAAGCGTTGCTCGCGCCGTTGCGGGATATTAGCAAGGTCGTAATTGTGGCAAACGCTGGCATCTGC
>QIKG01000158.1 GCA_003232965.1 Oceanospirillales bacterium | reverse complement strand
GATGCCGCATACACCATCATTTGCAGACCACGGGGATGGCTGCGCGAAGGGTAGAGTTTACCCGGATCAAAACCTGTAGGTAGTTGACCTGCTGCTTTGACTTCAAATTCACGGATGGTTGGCAGCAGAAAATTCTGCTCACCAGTAATTTGGACATTTACATGGCTTTCTGAAACCTGACTAACCTGCCAGTTTTCAGGTATATGTTCGGGTAGGTTCTGCTTTTTCAGCATAAAACTAATGGCTTTACCGTTACTACTGGTGGCAAAGCGTTTGTTCCAGGGCACGGCATCAACATCGAAATGGTTAGATTCAATTCGTCGGATTAAGCTGTGATCGAGAAGGTGCTGAGATTCGGTAGTGGCGTAATCTACGCCCATCAACTGCGCCAGAGCATTTAAGCTGCGTTCGCGAGTTGCGCTCGGGAGAACAGATTGCACCATGCGACTATAAGCATGATGACCTGAAGCCCGGCCTGCCGGGTTAATGCCGCCGAAACCGACAATTACGGGTAGTCTCTGAATGCTCATTTTATCTTCGCCTGATGGTGAGGGCATAGTCTAGTCTGGGATAATCAAAACGAATAGGACATAAAAGACAATAAATATGTTATTTTAGACATCTGTTTGAATAATTGACTCACTGACAGGAAGGCGCTATGCGAACTGTTGCCGCAGTAATCTATCCGGGTGCATTGGCCACCAGTATCACCTTGCCGATGGAAATTCTCCAAGCGGCCAGTCAGATGGCAGCAGCGGAAAAACACAGTGCACAAGCGCAGGTGCGTTTTATCCTTACCGCGCCCTCTATTAATGCAATTAAACTTGCTAGCGGAATTAGCCTGAAACCGGAGCTAACGCTGGAGGAGCTTCCACCCTTGGACTTGTTATTGCTACCGGCTATCTGGCGGAATCCCCAACCAACGGTGAATGCCGCCAAAGACTGGCTGGGAAGTTTACGCGGTCTCGCTGCTTCTGGAACACGGATCTGTGGTGTAGGTACGGCCAGTTGCTTGTTGGCTGAAGCCGGATTACTTAATGGAAAACCAGCAACCACCCACTGGAACTACTTTCGGCAGTTTGCCAGGCGATATCCTGCTGTTGAATTGAAATCGCGGCATTTAATCACCGAATGTGATGGGGTCTATTGTGTTGGTAGTGTCAATTCCATTGCCGATGTAATGGTGCATATAATTGAAGAGTGGTTTGGCAGTCGAATATCCCGGGCAATAGAAAATCAGTTTTCGCCAGAAATTCGCCTGCCGTTTCGGCGCGCGGCTTACCAAAGTGAGGTGGATAGCTCGCATCCGGATGAACTGGTTCTGGATGCCCAACAGTGGTTGCGTGAACATCTTGAGCAGCCGCTACGGATTTCAGATCTTGCTGGCTATGTAAAACTCAGTAGCCGAAACTTGAATCGCAGGTTTAAATCGGCAACGGGTTCTAGTCCGCAGGCTTATTTGCAGAGCCAGCGCATAAGCAATGCCAAGGAGCTGTTGCGTCACAGTAATCTTTCCATTAGTGAAGTTGCATGGAAAGTAGGACTGCAGGATGCTGGGTATTTTTCTCGTTTATTTCGTCAGCGCTGCGAAATTACCCCGCTGCAATACCGAGAAATGGTGAGGGGTAAGTTGTTTATTCCAGAAAGTACTTCTAGTATAAGCTAGTAGCTATCAGGGTTTGATCAGCAGATGATAACGCTTATTGTTTTTCAAGGTGATGAACTTACACGCTTCCCGCCGCCTGAGCGTGATGAGGCCAGTATCGATCAGGTCGAAATTTCTTTGCCGTTATTTTTGATCGGCTTTGCTTTGGGGCAAATTATTGGCGGGCCAATTTCTAATAATTATGGGTGAAAACCAATAGGTATTGCTGGCTTTAGCCTGTTTACACTGGGTCCGTTGGGTATAATTGGCCCCAATAACATGGTCAGTTTTTTGGAGTGCTTTTCTAGAAATGGTGCCACAGCTAATGCGGTAATGGGCACCTTTCAGTTTGGTTTTGGTGCGGTCGTTGTTCTTGCTGGATATAGATTTTGCTGCGGTTGCGTTAACATTTACAAACGAAAATTTAATTGATCGGCCGGACCTTGGTTTACTTGCATATGCTCAATCTTATACTTCGGGAGAACAGTTCACGCCGGCACGACTTTCTGTTGGTATTGCATATTTTATTGCAGCAGGTATTTGTGGCATAGACCGTGAGATTATCAATAGTTTTCCAGCATTAAATTTACTGGCTACTAAGGAGACAGTCTCCTATCTTGCGCCGACAGAGAAGATACTGAGGCTTGCTGATATGCTTAGTCAGCAGTATTGTCCGGTGTAGGCTAGTAAATAGTTGCTTGTGGCTGGGTTTCAGACGCTGTGGCTCATCAATCAATGTTTAGGTAGACAAAATTTACATAAAACCCAAGGTATCAGTGCCTTTACCCTGATATGGGCTTATAATTACTACTTTAGACTTTCATCTGTGGTAATCGCAGACAAGCTAAAAACACGGAGTAACAGATGAATTCCAAGCCCTTATTAATCGCCCCTTCAATTTTATCTGCTGATCTTTCTCGCCTGGGTGATGATGTGGCAAAGGTGCTAGAAGATGGCGCCGACTGGGTGCATTTTGATGTTATGGATAATCACTATGTTCCGGTACTGACTTTCGGGCCGGTTGTTTGTAAGTCGCTGCGGGACTATGGCATTACAGCCCCGATTGATGTGCACTTAATGGTAACGCCTGTAGATCAACTGATCGGTGACTTCATTGATGCCGGTGCCAGCATTATCACCTTTCATCCGGATGCATCCACTCATATTGATCGCTCCCTTCAGCTGATTAGGGCTGGAGGCTGTAAAGCAGGTCTGGTTTTTAATCCAGCAACCCCGCTGGATTATTTAGAGTTTGTAATGGATAAAATTGATGTGATTCTAATTATGTCGGTCAATCCTGGTTTTGGTGGACAGTCTTTCTTGCCATCGGCTTTAACCAAGCTTCGCCAGGCGCGTAAACTGATTGACGATAGCGGCTATGACATTCGCCTGGAAATTGATGGTGGTGTAAAGATTAACAATATTGCAGAAATTGCAGCAGCCGGGGCAGACACATTTGTAGCCGGTTCTGCGATATTTAATACCGATGATTACGCCGCAACCATTGCCGCCATGCGCGCCAACCTTAAGGAGACTCTGATTAATAGACATATCCTCAGCTTGCCTTTAAGCGTGTAGCTGCTAGGCGTAGATTGAAAGTAATAGTTCTTCAT
>QIKG01000030.1 GCA_003232965.1 Oceanospirillales bacterium | reverse complement strand
ATAGCAATTCGCATTCTGTGGCAGGGGCACCGGGGTACGCTGGTCTCCTTGCAGCTTAAAGCGATTTCGTTGTTCCCAGTCGCGCGCCACAAGGTTGCCATAACGCAGGTCGGTCATGCCGGAACTGCGGATTTGCAGCAGGCGTGAGAAGGGTTTGCTATAGGCATTGATTTCAAGAATGTGGTCGATCAGATTTACACCCTTCTCTAGTGGTGCTCCATGGTGGGGAGTTCCTAAAAAAATGATGGAATCCAGTTGTGTTATCCAGTTATAGCCGGAATTTTCAGCAAAATGGCAGGCACTGCGGGTAACTAACCCGCCCATGCTGTGAGCTAGTACAGTGAGTTTGGTGTTTTCGGGAGTATTGCTGAGGAGACCGTCTAGTAAGTCGGCAAATTTACTGCCATTTTCAGATATATGCAGGCCGGTATTGTAGTGCAGGTAGACACGCGCATAGCCCAGCTCATCGGCAAGAGCTTTGCCATGGTCGTGATCTTGTCGATTCCACTGCAAGTCATTCATACAGGAACCGTGTACCAGCACTATTAGCTTACCATCAGCTTTTTCAATGGCCTGATTTAAGACTTGTTGATTAAAATATTTGCCATCGATCCGCAACTGCATGGGGATTTGCAAAGGGTTTTTTGTGGCCTGTAGGTGGTCTCCAAGAACACCGTTTACCGCTGCTAGTACTGCTTCTCGCTTGCGGGTGGATGCTGTATTGTCACCTAAAACATTATCCAGCTGATGTAACAATGCATCCAGTCCGTTACCTACCAGTTCAGTAATCAGGTTAATGCTTTTATAAACCCCACCAGTAAGCCCTTGTGTTCGCTGCGTGCCGGAGTTGCCGAGCAGTCCGGCAAAGCTGCCGATAGTCTGATGCAAGGACTCAACAATGCCACTTACCCCAGTAACTGCATCCACTGCCAAGCTTTTAGCGCCGCGCAGGTCGCTGGAGAGCTTGTTAGGTTTATCAGGTTTTTCGGGCATGCTTGTTGGTTAGTTTGAGGTCACTGCTTCAACCAGTTCATCCAGAACGCCGTTATCGAGGTGGTATATCCATCCGTGGACGGATAAGTCGGCACCGTTATCCCAAGCATTTTTAACAATGCTGGAACGACACACATTTTTCACCTGTTGGATAACATTCAACTCACACATCAAGTTGAGTTGATCTTGTGAATTTAGGCCTTTCAGTTTATCGGCATTTACTCGTGTTACATCTTTAATATGCTGCAGCCAGTTATCAATCAGGCCAAAACTCTGATCTCCAAGAGCGGCCTGAACCCCGCCGCAACCATAGTGTCCGCAGACAATAATATGCTTTACCTTTAATACTTCAACAGCGTATTGCATCACTGACAGACAGTTAAGGTCGGTATGTACAACTACATTGGCAATATTGCGGTGGACGAAGACACTTCCAGGTGCCAAGTCGATAATCTGATTAGCTGGAACCCGGCTATCCGAGCAGCCGATCCACAGGTATTCAGGGTTTTGTTGTTTGGATAACTGTGAAAAAAAATCAGGATCTTCTGCTGTAATAGCAGCAGCCCACGCTTTGTTTCGTTTTAATAAATGGTCTAGTCGGCGCATGGAAATTTACCCTTAAAGATGTGTTAAGCCAATTGCTAGGAAAACCGTCATAGCAATTAAGATAATGGTGCCTATTAAAAACATATTAAAACGCAACGGCACATAATTACTATTAATATGCACATAGGCATGAATTAAGCGGCTAATAGCGAAAGCCCAAGCCAGTGCTAATATTGTCGCCGAGACCGAATTGAGTGCTAGAAAGGCAAAGCACAGCACATAAAATAGAACCGGTGTCTGAAATTGATTTTGGATGTTGTTGGATGCTTTCACCACATCATCTGGCCAGGCTGAGTTGTCTAGCGCTGCTTTCTTTCGGTCTACATCACCAGCTTTAATCGCCTGGCCTTTGCGCTTACCTAAAACTAAAAACACCACCAGAGTCAGTGTGATTTGTAAAAAAACAGGCCATAAAATTAGATTCCCATACATAGTATCTATCCTTTGTTTTGTATTGGATAATTATAGCTTAACTTCATATGCCGAAACGGTTGCTATTGCGATAGCTGACGAGTTTAGTTTATTGGCGCGCCAGAATTCTGTCGAGTTGATTTGCAAAGGCTTTGCGGTCGCTATGATTTAAAGGCGCAGGCCCGCCTGTGTGAATACCGCTACCGCGTAAAGTTTCCATGAAATCTCGCATATTTAAGCGGGCTTTGATATTTTCGCTAGTGTAGAGCATGCCGCGTGGGCTCAGAGCGGTACCGCCTTTTTCTATGGCTTCAGCGGCCAAGGGAATATCTGCAGTGATAAGCAGGTCGCCGGCACTCAAGTGCTTAACAATTTCATCATCTGCCACATCAAAACCGGGTGCCACTTGAATAAAATGAATATGGGGTGATGCCGGTACAGCGATTGGCTGGTTTGCAACCAGAGTAAGCTGGATGCCGGTACGCTCTGCCGCTCTGAACAGAATTTCTTTTATCACCACCGGGCAGGCATCTGCATCAACCCATATTTTCATTTCTTCATCCCAGTTGTTAGATTACCAATAATAAAAAAAAGGGCAGAACCGTTAGATTCTACCCTTTGATTTGCTATCCCTTGCGGGTAAACAATGACCTGTAGTACAGGCCGTGTAACATTCTAATACTTAGATTAGAGTGCTACGATGTTCTCTGCCTGAGGACCTTTCTGACCCTGAGTAACAGTGAATTCAACTTTTTGGCCTTCGATGAGGGTTTTGAAGCCGTCACCTGAAATAGCGCTGAAGTGAGCAAACACATCAGGACCACTTTCTTGTTCGATAAAACCAAAGCCTTTAGCTTCGTTGAACCATTTAACTGTACCGGTAGTAGTAGACATAATATTATCCTATCAATTTATTTCGTAAAGTTGCCATGAATTCAATATTAAATTCATCGCGATTTTGCTGGAATGTGGTGCTATTACTTATGAAACAGGACGAGCAACTACTAAAGAAACATCGAAATGGTGTGCATAAATATAAGACTTACTTTCAAGCTGTGCGGATTATACAGCAAATATGACCTCAACAAGCAATATTTATAGTTATTTTATATAGATAGCCATTATTTTGAAGCCTTTTGCTTATTAAGGCTTTGTAGATTAATCTCGCCTTTCTCACTAAATCTTTGGCCGAACATCTTATTATTGAGGTGTAATGTACCGCTGAGTTCATAGCGGAAGGCTTCAGTTTCCAGTTTTTGTAAAGATT
>QIKG01000027.1 GCA_003232965.1 Oceanospirillales bacterium | reverse complement strand
CTATAAACCAACTATTAAACTCACTTGAGGAGACAGCACAAGTCTTTTGTACATCCTTCGGCAACATGGAGCCCGCCTGAGCTGTTGAAATGACTGAGACAGCTGAAATCACAGCAGCATAGAAAGCCTGACGATTAATATTTTTTAAGTGAAACATATAATACTCCCTGTAATATTTTGCATTTACTTTCTTTGTAAAATTCATTTTTTAATTTTAAACGGCGTAGAAAAACAGCTGAAAAACTTACTATCCGCATAAAAAATCAGTGACATAGACGACAATAACAAGACATCTTTAAAGCTTCGCTATATATAACCTGAATTACTCTGATTTCCAGCATTCATATCAGCACACATTTATTTTTAATCATAAAACAAATACCTTAAAGAACATTTAGGCAGCTACCATCAAACAGTGGCCCCCTTAAGGTAGGCCTCGTAAAGTACGAAGTAACTAAGCGGAACAAACAGTACTTTCATCCAGAATAAAATGTATCCCAAATAATTGTCGTGTCGGCATTGTCGACAGATCAAACGTAGCACATGAAAGAAACAGGTCAAGTTGGATCGAGTTGAAATAATCACACCCCCTAAAACCAAATTTCAACTCAACAGCTTTCGAGTTTCATGCCGAATTAAGGGTAGAGTAGATAAGAAGTATAAAAAGACACCCATTTTAAGGAACACACAACCACCCTGTCGTTTAGTGGCATTCGCTACGCCAAGTGTGTTTTTGAACGATATTGCAGGAAATCATGTTGGCGTATTTTCAGATATGCCCATTATTGAGAATCGCGCCCAGGCAAAACACTCAGCATTGGGCTGATCAATATTGATGATTCCTGGTGATGTGGTTTACTGTGTCATCCGGGGAAATACTGTTTACAGCCACTGAGGCCAGGCGTTCGCTCATAACCCAGCTTCCGGCACACCTGTTTGAGTTTGCTGACCGACCCCACCAGCCCTTTAAAGGGGCTTTCGAAGTGTTTAGTGAGGTAAAGCCAGTGTCTGCTTTCGATGTTCAGGCGATTCAGGATGGGCGGGGTGTTTTCGGGTATTGCACCCTGTTTGTCTTCCCGGAGTATCCGGCCTGTCCAGTCAACCAGTTCAAGGTAGTCGGTGAGCCGAAAGGGCAGGCCTTTGGGCTGGGTTTCGGTGGCATTGTCGGCAAAAATGAGGAGTTGCTTGTCTTGCTGTTGGGGATGATTGGGTTGTGTGGCCTTCTGTGCTTTGTTCAGGCGTTTCTGTAGGCTGGTATGGGCAGATTCTTCGGGGGTTTTGGCTATGCCTGCTCTGATGGGGTTGAGGTCAACGTAGGCCATACAGGCGGCAAGCGCTGATTCGTCAAGCAATGCTTGTGATTTAAAACGCCCTTCCCAAAAACGCCCGCTGCACTGGTCTTCTGCATTGGCCTGACGGGCGATGGATTCGTTCAGTACCCGCATGAACCAGCTGATGTCCATTAACCGTTCTCGCCATTCTTCTACGGTTTTACCCAGTACAGTCAATTCAGCCTTGCCTAGTTTTTCACCCCGCAGAAAACGCTGGGAGAGCAGGTTTCCGGCGAATAACTGGTGCCATTGCTGGATGACCTTTGTCTGGTCCCAGCCTGCGGCTTTGTCCCGGTCAATATAAAACACCACATGGTAGTGATTGGGCATGATGGCGTAGGCACAGATGTCCAGTGAAAAGATGCCCGCCAATGTCAGTAATTTGTCTTCAATCCACTGACGGCGATGTTCATAACAGTTGCCGGAAAGTTGATCACGTCCACACAAAAAGGCCCGGCGTACACAACGGGAGATGCAGTGATAGTAGGGTGTCGCCTCAAGCGAGACCTGGGCATAGCGGGGTTTGGGCATGGTTAACTCCTTTTAACCAGTGGGGTTCCTTGTAGGTTTTATGGTGAGTTTATTGGGGTGGGTTGTCAATAGTTAAGATGGATGTCCTGTTAACTACTGGTTAAGATGGGTGTTCTGTTAACTACTGTTAACTACTGTTAACTATTAACTATTGGCTCTATATGGATTCTAGGGTCTTATTTGGGTGATTGAGTAAACAAGCGAATTGGGGTGCTAAATTAACAGATAACAGGGTTTATTCTGCACACATTTCAGCCAAATTAGTGGTTTTAGATTGTGCTTTTTCCACGACCCAGGAATCCATATAGAGCCTTGACTTTTATAGCATTATCGTTTACTAATAGCGCTTCGACCTACCTATACACGTATTAGTGCGTGACTAGATATTCGGCATATCCCGCCTAATCATTTATTTATATTAGACTTTTAAGAATGCTACAACTAAAGAAACTTAGCCATGATGCCGTTAGCACACTGAAGGAGCGATGGATTAGTCAGCTGGATAGCATTATTGAGTCAACCGGAGCCACCTATTATCTAGCTAGTGACTTTGAGCGCATATTTGACTGGTGCGACAAGCATTGCAGCGATGAAAATAGCGATTCCGTATACATACTTGAGACTGACGATGGCCAGCCCCGCGCAGTATCTGAAATAGTAGATGCTTCAAAGGCTAAAGATCCATCATTTAAGTTTCTTAATGTCTACATGGAGCCAAATCTCTGTACCGATTGGCGGGATCGCCTAGATAGCGCTACAATGATTGATATAACGAACGTTCTAGCCGCTGTTGTCACTAGAGCTGCAGAGTTAGCTGCCAAGAAAGGCATAAACAAACTTAAGATTTACAGTAGAACTGAAGAAATGAATGGCGTTTTTGATGCCTTACTATCATTGCCCGGAAGTGAAGTTCCTGAAGGGTTTAAGCTCTATAAGCAGGGCTACAAATGGTTGGTTATTGAGATGGAGAGAGATGATGAGCAATAAACAGTTTAGTGCGTTAGAAGAGAGCCTAGCCTCTTCTTTTAAGAAGGTTTTAAGTGATAAGCCTCTTGATGAATTAAAGAAACTGGATTGGCTGTCTTTGAATCCTGATTTTCATATTGAAAAAAGCCGCCAGTCACGGCGAGCTGCATAAACAGAACAATAAAAAGCCCTTGTTAGAGTGCTCTTTATTGTCTAGATATTTATTGAAGATACCACTAACATTTCATAGCAATCTAACTTATTAGAATCAGGCACGTTTTCCTGATAACCATAAAAAACCGGTCAACTTTCCCTGATATCAGATATTGAGGGGCTATTAGCATGCCCAACCTGCTTTCCCACCCAACCCTATTCTCCGGGAGTTTTCCTGTCAATCCAGTATTCCGGGCAACCTCTGTCAACGAAAATGCACGAACAACCACAACGCTTTGCGTT
>QIKG01000049.1 GCA_003232965.1 Oceanospirillales bacterium | reverse complement strand
CTGAATGTCGGGCTCCACCAGTAACGGGGTTGTTTGACTGAAAGAACACGCCCGGAAAACTAGCTGCTTACTAATCCCAAGAAGGGACTGGAAAGTTTCTTATCGCCCCAAGTATGAGAATTGGTGTAAAACGCATATGAATCCGGTGCTGGCTACTTAAATAGGTTCAAATTACATGATAGTCTGGCTAAAAACCTGATACGAATGGTCGTTCAGTGCTTTAAGTTTTCAGATTTTTCTGGCAATACGGCGTTTAAACTACTTATACGCTCAGCCGAACCTTACCACTACAACCGAAATATTGTCATTGCCACCCCGTTCAAGCGCCAATGAAATTAATGCGCTGCTTGCCTCTCCTACAGACTTGCTACACAGGTCGGCCAATTCATCGTCACCGACCAGATTGCTCAAGCCATCACTGCAGATTAGTAGGGTATCTCCCCATCCGCACTGGACTTCTCCCTCATGTAAATCAAGACTTTTTTGTTTCGCGCCAAAGCCACCCAACGCCTGGGTAATAATATGTGAATCCGGCAAGCCGTCATCGGTACTGAGTTGAGTAACTTCCCGACCGGAAATCAGGTACACCCGGCTATCACCCACGTTGAAATAATATAAACCCGAGCCGTATACAATGCAGCCAGCGATAGTGGTTCCCATTCCCTTCAGGGCAGGGCGGTCGTTGCCTAATTGCTGCAGTTGCTGCTCCAGGGCACCTAGTGCATCTTCTAGCTCCTGGCGATAGGACGCTGTCCACTTAATTCTTGACAAGCGCTGGGTAACAAACTGGCTGGCAATATCGCCGGCCTTATGCCCGCCGATACCATCGGCCACGGCCAGTATAATGGGTTTGTTTACAGGTATTGCCGGCACCTGGAAACTGAAGTCTGAGTCCGAGGAATGCCACTGGCCGACGACAATAGAGTCTTCGTTTCGGCTTCGACGCTTTCCTCTATCAGTGCTTGCTGCCACATTCAGTAGCTTCAACTCGCTATTCATACTTACATATTTTTAATCTTCCAGCGGCTCGGCGTACTGACGCCGGTGCAGCTGTCAGAACCATCCGAATACAGGATTTCCGCCTTCAAGATAACCCGAGAACTATTCTTGAACTGAAGGAAATACTACGCAGAACCCGGGGTCATATCAAACGCCAACAGTGGCAGTGAAATTAAGTACCGTATTTCTTCCAACCGTAATGTATTTCATGGTGACTTCTGCTGGTGTAGTTGCGGGCATTATACCTCACTACCTATAAAAGCGTGGCTTATCGAAACAACATGCCAAATTAATCGACATGATCATATGCACATCTATAAGAACCAGAATCGTGTCGGAACCGAGGTATTGGCGGCGCAAGTGTCAGGGAGGGTAGCATTTGAGCAGGCCGGGTCTTGATCTTTGGCATGCTTTTCTGACTTATCTCGCTATAAGTAATGCAAAGCGAATATTTTTCGATATTAACCCCTTACAGGGGGGCGGTTCATTCAACGCCTCCCAGGAGCACCAATACTATGAAAACACAATATTTAGTCGCCCCTCTGATGATGTTCTTGATTGCTGCACCGCTGGTCTCCTGGGCCGGCGATAATACGCCAGGGAAGGCGCGCTTCCAGAACAATACCTCGAAGACCATCATTGTGAATATTCTTCACAGCAATGGTGATCAACAAAAGAAATCGACCATTCCCAGCACAGAGAAGAACACATTTAAGTTCAAATCTGGTGAAAAATGCCGTAATAAAAATCGACTCTTTGAAATCCGAGCAGCAGAGAATAATGCCCTGCTAGCCAACGGCAGCCTTACCTATAACGCTGATATAGTGTTCTATTCCCGATCCGAATCTTGCGTTCTTTACATACAGCCGCCAATCGTTGAGTGGGTAGACTCCAAGTTTTCTTTAGACTACGAAAAACTGAAGAAGAACCTCGGGGGATTTAGTTTAAACCTCAAACGCCCCTCTCGTTAGAAAGCAATCTCCCGGAGTGGCCTTACAGCTTAAACACACTCAGGTTTGGCGTGTTTGTTCAGCACACTACGCTCTTAGACTTGAGGGTATGTAATTACATGCCCACTACTTATTTTTTTGGAGACATGATTATGAGAACAAAAATACAGGCATCACTGCTGCTGGTAGCGGGCTTTTTATTCTCAACAGCTGTGCTTGCAGACGGTTCGCACGGTGTAAAGATTGAGTTTGAGAGCCAGCTTCAGGCCAAAACCGAAATCACGGTTCACAATGGTAAAGATAAGGGGCCGATTCCACACAAGGTCTACTACTTGGACGGCCCGGGTACGCGCACCCTGAAATGCCACGGGCAGGGAAATAACAGATGTCGTGTGCGCGTTTCTATTACGGGTGCGACTTTCCTGGATTCAGAATGGGCTTATAACAAAGAAAAATGTGTAATGAGCAAAACTGGCGCCGAATATAACTTAAGCTGCAATTAATGGTCCGGCCCCTCACATTAACCGGCGTATTTTGTTTAGCATAAAATCCAAGCTGCCACGACTTTAAGGGTGCGGGCAAAGCCTGATTTTTCCTTTTACTGGAAGACCCAATGTAGGTATGGCAGTCGATTATCTCGATGCTA
This sequence comes from Oceanospirillales bacterium, assembly GCA_003232965.1. Classification (GTDB taxonomy): domain Bacteria; phylum Pseudomonadota; class Gammaproteobacteria; order Xanthomonadales; family SZUA-36; genus SZUA-51. The sequence goes on along the minus strand of QIKG01000049.1, from coordinate 5,713 downwards.
AGGAGGGATCTTGAACGCTAAATGTCATGGGCAGGGCAAACACCGTTGCTATGTGCTGGTATCAATGATCGGTTTGTATTTGCTGGATGCAGTCGATGTCAATAGGTAATAAAACCTGCACGCTCAGCGGGGGTTGGCTAGGACTCCAAACTTAGCTGCGAATAAAACTGAACGGAGACTATTTACATCCAACGGCTGACCACTGCCTGATATGGACCGTGATCCATATCAGGCGGTAGTTGAAAGTCAAAACAGGTACATCTTATATTCTGGATCAGACCAGGATAGGCAATGAATAGCAGAAATTTAGTTATCCATTACCTTAAGAATTTTCATTATGTAGGTGCTGTTTTTCTTATCATTGTTAATCCTATAGGCATCACCAGACACATCATCCTTTTTGCTGCCATCGCCATCGTGGTCAAACCAAATTAAGGCACCATCTTTCTTTTTTGATAGGCCGCCATTAGCAATTACCGTTCCATTGGTCGTTTTTATTGTGTAGATACAAGCCGCCTCTTTCTCACAGATAGCGGCCTCTTTAAATTTAAACTCCCCTCCCGGTTTAACAGTGCCTTTTTTGTTGAAAGAAGGATCGCGAGCATTTTCTACTACAACCTGGAATGTTGTTGACTCAGTATTGTTTTTTACAACAAACCGAGTTACCGCAGCCTGTGCTTGAAAAGATAAGACGCTAATTAAGCAGAAACTCACAATTGATTGAACTAAATACTTTTTTTTCATAATAAACCACCTGTTTAAATTTAGTTAAAATAAACGCCATTATGCGCTTTGCATGTTGGCTTGCTGAATACAGCATCAATGAGAGGCTGTGCTGTAACGTGCCTTGTTCGTGCACCAGGAAAAAGTGCGGTTGTCCAAACACCTCGCACTTTCAAGAGCTTACTCTGTGATCGTTACCACCCCAATACGACCTGTTTCATTATCTACCGACTGCGACCTTCCGCCGCTAGGTTGTTTGAATGTCAGAACACTTGCCATTGACACGCTCGGTAACAATCCTAACAACTGGCTGTCGCTATTGTTTTGTTAATGACTCATTCATTACTAATACTTTTCGCTTCTCTGTGGTCGTAAATGCCCCATTTATTTTTACCCACTAACGGGGCATCCATACCCGGCTCCCAGCGGTGCGGGGTTACGAAAATCATGACCTGGTTTTCCTGGTCGAAATGATCCTCGTGACCGAAGAAATATTTAAGCCCCGGCAAATCACGTAAACCGGGCAAGCCGGCAATACTCTGGGCGCGGGTTTTCAATGACAAACCCCCGATAATGACGGTTTGCCCATCGGAAACACGGGCGGATGTTTTCACGGTGTTACGCGACCGTCGCAGTTCAACATTTCCCAGGGTAGGAATGAACTGGGATTGATCAACCGATATATCCAGCAATATGTTCTTGTTTTTTGTGACCACTGGCAGAATATCGAGTATGATCCCGCTGGAAATCTGTTCAAGCGTAATGTCAAGACCTCCCGGCGTTTGAACTACAACAAATCGGTCTTCCGTAATTTCGAGCTGTGCCGGTGAGCCGCTTAGGGTAGATAAATAGGGGCGTGAAACAATTCTCGCGTTGTCATCCCGAATGAGCATGTTCAGCACCGCTGTAAATGACGATATATTGGTTACATCAGCAAATATATTACTAAATTCGCCAGAGGCACCGTTGGAAATTTGCGCACCCATATCAAGAAATGACTGCACATTAAATTCAACCACCAGGGCTTCGAGCAACACATGACCTGTATCTGCGTCAATATTATCGAGCAACCTGATAGCACCCTCAACGTTGCCACGCGTGCCTGACAAGATAATTGAGTTAGCCTCGATATGCGAGGCAAAATCGATTTCCCTCTGACCACTGTCTTCATCAATCGGGAAGATGCTGTCAAGCACCACAAGCGCTCTTTGCGTAGATATATTTTCCAATGGCCAATCGATGTGAATTTTTTCAGCGTTATCCGGAAATGATGCCAGAGCAGCATCCATAGCAGTGGTTTGTGACCCGCTGCCAAGAATGACCATAGAGTCACTCATGCTTGCGGTCATACCCCGCGGTCTTAAGAGTATTGCCAAAGCCTCAATCAGCGGTTTAGCCTCAAAACGTGCGCTGACAGTACCTGGAAGGGTAGTGTTTTCATTAATATATTCTGTGTCGGTGCCATCCAGAATCAACATGACCACCACATCCAGACGAGCCTCTATCAGATCAACTGAAACCAGAACGCTGCCATCATCCGCCTTAGTAAACTCCAGGTGATCAATACCCCGGGTATGGGCTGCGGAACGGCGCTGCACAATCATGGCGTTCTGGGCACGGTAGCTTTCAAACAACTGATTCAGGTCTTCATCATTGTGTCTTTCTTCATGGCTTGCACAGGCACTAACAAGCAAGACCATCATAAAAGCGGCAATGATTTTGAAGCATCGGCTAGTTGCAGGATATATAGGCATTTTAGTACTCACTCAAGCATCCTCAATCCTGATATGACCCAACTCTTCATTGTGCTCAGGCTCAGTATTACAGGTAACCACCAGTGCGTCGCTGGCACCAAGGTCGTTACACCGATCAAAAGTCAGGGAGTTGTGCTGACAATGTCCGTCCCTTTTCCTACCGGTCAACATTGTCCACTGCCCCTGCGCAAGTTTCTTTCCTGCATTTGAGTACACTATAAAACCCCGCACTTTTTCCTGGTTGCAATATCTCACCCTAAAATCAATCGCCCGCGAACTACCCGGCTTAAGGCGATAGCTTTTAATCCCGCTGCCATCTGCTTTCATAACCACCGCACGGATCTCAGAGGATGAGTTGTTGTTAAAACTGGCCTCGAAGTGATTCGCAGCACTAGCTGCTGAAGCCAGTGACAGGCATATCAGCGCAAACATCAGTTGTTTGAATTCGTTTTTTTTGCACATGTCATATCACCTGATTACTCTATACCTTGTTAAGCGTGGAAGCAGTGGAATATATGCCAAACAATTTTGGACTACTGTTCACAAACCAAAACGACGCTGCTGGTGGTTATACTTCTGACCATTATCTGGTCCTTACTTGCACCGGTTCTCAGTTTCATTTATTGGCACTGTAGGCCTTTAGTGGGAATTTTGATGGCAGCCTGCATTGCTGTAAATGTTGTACCGGATTCCATCGAACGCCATTTTTTCTTGTTGCTGTCATAAAACTCCCAGCCGCCTGATTTGCGAAATTTAATCGCCGGGCAAGCTTTTTTTGCACCGCCAGATTTATGCAGTCTCAGCCTTAACTCAAACCCACCAGCTTCAATTTGGGATAAGCTTGAATCGGCAAGACGAAGCGCGACCTCGCTGGCATTTATTTCCCAAAGCGTACCTTTGTTGGCAGCAATATTATTGCCATTGCTAGCAAATGAGGTGAACTTGCTGCCATTATCGGATCTACGACCCAGCAATGTGACTTTATCGATTTCGATACCCATCGCCATCACTGCGACCGCAAATGGAAAAGATAAAGTATCGCGATGATTTTTGCCGATGCATTCCACCAATTCAAGACTGCCACAGTTTTCAGGATTTATTGGCTGGCTTTTTATGCCTGCCATTGCCGTAAGAGGGGCAAAAATCAACAGTGTGATCATTAGTGATTGAATACGCTTTGGTCTGGCCATGATTGGCTCCCGGTTTGCAGTTTTGAAATTCATGTGTTCACTCGGGTTTGTTGATCAGGCGGCAGCGGTTGTCATTCAAGCTTGTGCCTCTGGTGATATATTTAGCACGCGCATTGGCAGCTGACTTATAAATAAACTTGTAACGCTTTTTCTGACAATCCTCGGTATCACCCTGAGCAATGGTGAAATCAGATCGGCCTGGGCCTGAAAGCTCGTCCAGTTTTACCGTTTGTTTCTTTCCCGAAACAAGCCAGCCGTCCTTGCCATGTGAGTTTGTTCTAGCAACCACGGGGTAGCGCGCAGAATAAATCTCTCCAGACTTCCGGTTTTCCCACGTAATTACAACAGCGGCCTGATACGCACCGTCGTTGCTATAGCTGACCTGGTCAATTTCAGCAATCACCTGTTCGTAGGCAAAACAAGGACCAATCACAAAAACAACTAAGCCAGCCAATGAGATCAGTTTGCGCATTAATCGAGGCTGAGCATTAACTATCATTGATGTGTAAGGTGCCGATACCAAAGTCATCAGCCCTAGCTTTGATGGTGATACCAGTGCCAGAGTTATTGTTAGTCGCTTTGAAATCAAAGGTCTTTGAACAAACCCCACCCGTGGATATAGCACTCATCAAGAGCGTACCGGAACCGACAATAGCGTTGCCACCGGGGGAGGGATACTTGCCCTTATAGACAAGGTAATCACGTTTCTTGGCATTATCCGTATTACAGCTACTTTCAAAGCGAAACCCGCCGTTGGTATTGGCGTTAAAGACTTTTTGTTCACGACCGCTACCATCACTGACCTTGGATACAACCACAGTCGTTTGTACCGAACTTTGATTGTCGACTTTCAAGAAGTATGTTGTGTTTGCATGAATACTACCGGCTAACAACACGGCGCCTAAAGCCAGGCCAATAATGCTGATTGGTTTTATTAACTTCCTCATCTCAAATCCCTACTACCATTCGTGATTTACATTCTCTCTATTCAGTAAAGCGTTCAAGCGCGAGAAATCATGCCAAACTTTTTTTGATCTCAGTCTTTGCTGTGGGAATTTTAAAGTGAGCTTTGATGCCAGGGGGCCCAAGCAATAAATTGAGCGCATGGATAAGCGGCCGGTTGCTATGCCGTGTGGCAAGCCACGCGCAATAACCGCACCCGGAATTATTTAAGTCTTTACTCTCACAACTGCTTGCCTGACCCAGACCCTCGCTGCATGCCAAAGCAAGAAAAAATAGTTTGCTTTCCGGTAATTCCTCACCATTCCGAGAACCGGCCTTTCTCACTTAGGTAACATTTGGTGATTTTCTTTGGCATGTTTCCGCAATCGATGGCGCTTATAGAGCTGAAGGTCTTACAAACACACTCACTTAAGGATAACTACATGAAAACTTCCAAAAATATAATTACCAGTTTTATTCTGTGCACCAGTCTAATTTTCGGCCTCTCACACGCCACTACCGAATCTAAGTTCAAGACCAAAGTCAACAACGAATCTGCTGTCAAGATGAAAGTTGTTATTTACGATGGCGACGGCAAATCAGTCAAGACGTATACGCTTGACAGTGGAGACAAGAAAAAGCTTGATGTGTATCACGGCTGCAACAAAGTTAGAGACTATAGTTTCACCGTTGAGGAACTCCAATTCAACAAAATTGTTACCACCGGGAACTACACTCTCACCACCGGCAAGGAGAAGAATAAAGCTAATGTGTTGGAGTGCGTGCGTTGTATTTGCTAAATGTGAAGATGCCGACGGTACGGACAACTTAAAAACCACTTGTGATTACATATACGCGAATAACAACGGACGCCAGCGTGGCGGGAAAATAATCATCAAAGCCGATTAAATCGTAAGCGCCACAGATAATTGGCAAAAACTCTTAAAACAAAAATTTTCAAGTGAAACTCAACAAAGGAAGTGTGAAAATGAATAAAACAGTCGGAACCAGCGTATTTCTTATATGTGCATTAGCCTCAGGGCTGGCCCTCGCAGACCAGAATGGGCATATGAGGTTTGTAAACGAATTACCCTACAAAATCGT
>QIKG01000142.1 GCA_003232965.1 Oceanospirillales bacterium | reverse complement strand
CCAGCCACGCCTGCTGCCGCTGGAAGGTGATGAACTAACGCTGCCAAGCGCACTATTTTTTAACTTCGAAGAAAACCATACCCGTTTTGGCCCCACCCCTCTGTGTCAGGCTAGTTGTCCGGTGAGTTGATTTGTCAATATCATCCTCATGGGGCGGAAAGTGCATATAAAATATCACGTTACACAGGAAAGCCTAAAGAACAGGTTGTGCGTAAAATGATGCCCTGAATTCGTATAATAAGTGCATAACCTCTGAATGTGGTTAGGCATACCCCCTGAAATGAACAAGACTCAGGGTACAATGCAAGGCTATGAAACCAACAGCAGAGGCTGCAAATGAACTATAAACACCTGAGTCTTGAGGAAATACATTATATCGAAATTTATATACAAAGCGAGAAGACATTATCAGAAATAGGCAAAGACCAAGGACGATCACAAAGCACGATTACAAGAGAAATTTCTCGTAATAAAGGGCTGCGAGGTTATCACCATAGTTAAGCGAATGGCATGGCCTGTTAGTAGCAAGAAGGCGCGGGATGTCACTGATGCCCTTCTCAGCTTACTCAACCCAGTAAAAAATATTGTACATACGATGACATTCGATTCTGGAACAGAGTTTACTTACCATGAAGAGGTGGCGAAGGCAATAGGATGCAAGGCGTATTTCGCCAAGCCCTATCATTCATGGGAACGTGGTCAGAATGAAAATACGAATGGTTTATTGAGGCAATATTTCCCAAAGTCAGTGAAACTGATTGATGTGACAAAGAGACAGGCTTTAGAGGCGGTACATAAGCTGAATAGCCGACCTAAAAAATGTCTGGGATTTAAAACTCCGTATGAGGTTTTTGAAGGAGTACCTCTAAGTGAAGGAAAGTAGAAACTTTGCCGGATTATGGCAGTCGTTGCGATTGAGTTACCAGCGTTTCACAAAATTTGCTCGCCCGGATAGACGCTACTTCTGGCTTAACGTACTGGCAATCGTTGTTGCCGTGATAACAAACACCGCGATGATCTGGCTAATGGGTTTGCCGCTGAGTTTGGTGCAATTGGGTGATTATAATGCCTTGCTGGGAGTGTTAGGTCTCTTTGCCGTTGTGTTACTGATTAACCAAACGGCTCAGTTCTGCGGCGGTTTATTGGGCAATTGGCTTGAGTTACATTTTATCGGGCGAGTACGTAACGCACTAATGACACATCTTTTTTTCCTTTCTTTTCCGGCGGCAGGAAGGATGGCCCTAGGTGATCTTTTGGCTCGTCTGAGCAATGATGTTGATCGAGTCAGTGAAATCTGGGTACAAGCACGGTTGATGCTAATTTCCCACGTACTGACTCTGATCCTATATATTTTTATGTTGTTTTGGATTAATACTGGATTGGCGTTGGTAGCTATAGTGACATTGCCACTGTTTATCCTTCATCAGCGAACTTTTTCTTGGCGCAAACGTAAAGCGGCAGAAGGATTTTTGCTTAATAATGGCAAACTGTTGGCCTGCGAGGAACAGGGGCTTGCCAATTTGCGTGGCACCAGTGCAAATAATGCGGAATCACAAATGGCTGGTTTGCATCGTAAGATGTTTAACAAAGCGTTGGTTTGGTCTCTGCGAGAGCGAGGACTAGAGGTTGGATTCGAGGTGAGTTTTACCTTGCTGGTCTATTTGGTCGGTTTGTTGGTTGTGCTGTTTGGTGTGCGAGAAGTGAGCAGCGGCAACATGCTGGTGGGTCAACTGGTGAGCTTTTTGTTGTATTTAGGCTATCTCACCGTGCCGGTACGGGGCATCGCGGATCTTGGCTTTCAGCTGGCAGGTAATCAACCAGCTGCAGAACGAATTAATGAGGTTTTTGATGATGTGCCTAATATAGAAGATGCTCCTAACGCCATAGGTTTAAATGTGCCTAAGGGCCGCATTGAACTTGATAATGTATCGTTCGCCTATGCTGATGATACACCCGTATTAAAAAATGCCTGCGTATCGATCAGCCCAGGAGAAACTGTTGCATTGGTGGGGCCCAGCGGCTCTGGAAAATCAACCCTAGCGGCGTTGCTTCTGCGGTTTTATGATCCGCAACAGGGGAAAATTTTGATTGATGGGCAGGATTTATCTACGGTAACTCAACATTCCATCCGGCATCAGGTCTCAATTGTTTGGCAAGATCCATTTTTGATCAGTGAGACGGTGCGCGCTAATTTATTGATGGCACGTGATGATGCTTCTGATGAGCAATTGGAACAAGCTTGTCGAAGCAGTCACTGTTGGGAGTACATTTGTATGTTACCGCAAGGACTGGAGACACGACTGGGTTCGGGCGGTATAACATTGTCTGGGGGCCAACGACAGCGACTGGCGATGGCGCAGGCTTTTTTGCGTGATGCGCCAATATTGATACTGGACGAAGCTTCATCTGCATTGGACAGTCAATCTGAGCAAGCTATCGTGCGGGATATGGAGGTGCTGCGGGCAGGTCGCACGACGTTAATCATCGCCCATCGCCATTCATCAATCCGCTCCGCCAATCGAGTGATTTATTTTGAAAACGACGGTTCATTAAGTGTTGGCAGTCATGAGCAGTTGATGTTAGTGCACCCGGCCTATAGGGATGCAGTGAAGTGGCAAACGGGTGATTCTAGTCGGTTGTAAAAATTCGTTTCTTGTATTGGAACTGCATAGACAAAAATGAAAAAAGGGACGCTGAAAAACCTCAGCGCCCCTTTAATACAGTTTACAAACTAAACTACAGGAACCGCATAAGCCTTAGTGTTAGCGTGCGTGCTGATGTTATCCACCACCACCTCTACCACCTCTACCACCACCCATACCGCCGCCTCTACCGCCTCGTCCTCCACCCATAATAATCTCCAATAATTTCTGTACTTTAATAAAACGAAGCAGCCAGTCACGCACTAGATGTGCTATTGACAAACTACCATCCAATATATCACCTGCTATGATCAGGCTCTCTTCAGAGCAAGCAAATGACAAAATAACTGTAGGTCGTCCTATCTTTCTTGTCAAGAATTATTAGTAAGTGGATCTGTGCTTTTTTAGAGACAGATTTATCTTTAAATTTCTATGTTGGGTAGCTGAGTTAACCAGCTATCAGCAATTCCCGCCAGAAAATCAAACACAGTCATCATCGGCTTCACAGCAAACTGCACTACATCCTGCTGGCCGCCGCACTACTCACCCCACGCCCACCGATATTGATGGTACTCAACGAGCCTAAGACCAGCCTGCATCCGGATCTATTACCGGCGCTGGCCCGCCTGATTATCCGTGCCTCACAGAAGATGCAGG
>QIKG01000140.1 GCA_003232965.1 Oceanospirillales bacterium | reverse complement strand
GCAGTATTACCGGTGATACTCCCATCGCCTTAATTGCACCAAATGCCATTGGGTCATTATCCGGCACCCATATCTTTAAGCCTTTGGTATCAGATGGTTTAGATATGGGCCGTTTTGACATAATAAATGCAAAACCGCCACCAGCGAAACCAAAATTCACATAGCCGGCATCCTCAAGGGCAGCGCGTTGGTCATGGTCCATTCTTGCACGCACATAGCGGGCTTCTTCTGGACTGGTAAATAACATCGGCACGGCATAAAGCTGTGCATTTTTCTCAAATACACTCACCGCATTAGATGTAAAAGCACCGCCGTGCAACTGACCAATGCGCATTTTCCGTAGCACCTGATTATCATTGCCCTGCACACCGCCGCCATAGAATTTGAATTTTACCCGACCCTGCGTACGCTCTTTTATTTCAGCTGCCCCGGCACGCATATCATTCATCCAGCTGGAGCCTTCCGGCGCCAATGTGGCAATTTTAATCGTCTGTGCGTTGCTGAAAGATGCCAGGCAGAGCAGCGCTATAGCGAAAGTGATTTGTTGTGTTCGTGTAAAAATAGGTGTCTGTTTGTACATATTTGTTGGATATCCAGTTTGCAATATTTTATCTAGAAGTAGTCTTCGGCGCTATCTAGCAACTGCTGGGCCTCAGCTTGAGCGAGAATATTAAACAGGGTGTAGCCTTTTTGATAGGCTTCGGCAGCAATGACTTCATTCAACAGGCGATCATGTATTGCCCGCTGGTAGAGTGTACGCGCATAAAAGCGGGCGAAATCAACCTTAATTGAAAGATCCTTGCCGTTTGAAAGACTTATTGCACGCTCGAAATGTTGCTTTCCGGCAGGAAAGTTCCCACCTAAGGCAGGTGGCCTAATGGTATTTAAAACTGCGAGGAAATGCTCTACTTTAATCGCCTGATACTCCGGCTGCAGTACCTGTACGCGATTAAAAATTGACACAACCCGCGGCAATTTGGCGAGCGCACCCCAGTCTTCACTATGTACTTTAATATAGGCGATCCAACTTAAACCTAAGGAATATAAACTGGCTACATCGTCTTCTTCCATTTGTGCCAGTTGCTCTTCAAACTGCTGATAAGTTATTGACTCAAGATCACAGCCGGTTGCATTGCTGGCACACAGGGATCGTTGACCATAATCAAAGGCGCGTCGGGTCAGCCGGTTTGCTCTGTTCTCATCAGCCACGAACAGAACCCCATAAGCGGCATATAATTCTGCTGCTGCACCTAGCATCGGGGCGTTATTCGGCGAGCCTTCGATAAAACTGTCCAGCATCAGTAAAAATGCCGGCGCACCATCACGAACAATTTCGGGATCATCCTGATTCATTATCGCAGCATGTAAATTGCCCGCCATCCCACTGCCGGCTTGATTTATAACTGTGGCGCAGGCGCTCAAAAAGAGCAAGCTCAAAACCAGAATGGGAAATAAAGTTTTATAGGTTTTCAAAATATCCTGAAGCTCGGTTGAATAAGGCTAATTGTAAACTGATCGAAGCGCTGTTACGACTATTGATTGACTCGCTACAGAAACCACCATTATTTGGGATAAAGCAGGGTAAACATGAGTCGCACTGCGAAACCTTCCGCCCCGTTATCCGTGCTTTCCACCCAATAACGCACCCCGCCTCCTACGCTGACCAGTTGATTTCCAATTCTGGTCACCTTTGTGACTGTTAGATTAAGCGGTACTGCCCACTGTTCGGACTCCCAGTCATAGGTAGTTTCAGTGTTCAAGCCAAAAGTAACAGCTTTAGGTGTTGTATATGATAAAAAAGGCTGCAGGAATGTTGCATTGATATCTCCGCGATTACTATCACCAGCTACCGACCAGAGATGATTGCCAAGAGCACCGTAAGTCCATGGACCACTTTGTTTCAATACAACCGCTGTGGGACCGACACCCCATTTTTCAGCACCGAGCAAATCATCGCTTGCCGTAGGTAGTAAAAACACTGGGCCTGCGCCCCATACCCAACCTTTGCTGGTCGGTTCTTTAGGCGAAAAAAATACACTCTGGACAATATCACCAATGCCGAACTGACTGCCCGCACCTGCAAAAATATCATCTTGGGATACCACGGGTAGAATTGTCCGGGAAATAACATTCCAGTCTTCATTTAGCGAAATGGGGATGACTGGCTGGATATTTAGTAAGAATTTTTCACCGTCATCATCAACCCCAATATTGGAATCATAATTTAATTGCAGGGGTACACTAATCAAAGAAGCAATTGGATTGGATAGTTGCTTGGCCAGCTCCTCAGCCGATGTTGCATCCTGAGCTAGGATGGTTGGTGACACCAGCATCGTTAGAACAAGTGCAATTGCGCTTCTTTTAGACCTTGAAATATTTCTGATAAATTGAATTATCATGCTTTTCATTCCTTTTTATCGCTTAGAGTGGAAACCAATAAGACTTCTGCCACCCATATCAATCTAACTGAATTGTACTACAGAATAATACCCGCATAACTGCATCTGCAACTACCAGAAAGCAAAAAAACGCCACGAGATTGAATATTCTAAGCGCTGATAAAAGACCTGCCCGCATGGCTTAGCCATCAGTGTTGTGGTATTTGGCCTGCAAACCGCTCAAAAAATTACGCAATACTTGGTCTTTGCACGCGCGATAATGTTTGTGCCCGTATTTGCGGAAAAAGGCGCTCAGTTCATGTTTGCTGATATCCATCTCGGCGTGATTCACCAAAGCCAGAAACTCATCAGCCTGCAGGTTCAAAGCGATTTTGATTTTTCTGAGAATAATATTGTTATTGAGTCTTTTTTCGGGCACTGGCTGTGGTCCGTCTTTCTTACCGCGTTTATGGATAATAAAACCATTTAAAAAAGCGGCCAACTGCTGATCACTACATTCAACGAAGGCAGGGTCATCTTCTTTTTTCAGCCAGTCGCTGATCTCACTGCGGCTGACTTCATCACCATTGGAGGCAAACAACGCCATCATGGTTGAGTCATTCAAATCAAAAATATAGCGAATTCGGCGTAAAACATCATTATTATTCATGGTAAATCCTGAGTTTTAAAATTTCGGAGCAGCGACCAAGTCCGAAGAATGCACTATTATAAACGATCACCTGATCTGCGATGTAGACTATTTAAACACTGAGGATATTGGCTTACCCAAGTAATAGCTGGCCGCTTGCTTTGATGCCAGTCATTTGGCAGTATAATCGGGCGTTACTCACACATTAGGATTACTTCAATGCCACTGTCTGCTACCAACTTATTTGGTCCTGTTAATTTCGGTTCTCTTGCACTTCGCAATCGCGTGGTTATGGCACCAATGACCAGAACCTTCAGTCCCGAAGGGATTCCCAATGATCTGGTGGTTGCCTACTATGCACGACGGGCACAAAATGATGTTGGCCTAATTATTACCGAAGGCACCTGTGTAGGCCATAAGGTCGCTAATGGATACCCTAATGTTCCTTATATTTACGGTGAAAAACCTTTAGCAGGCTGGAAAAAGGTTGTTGATGCTGTACATGCAGCTGGTGGTAAAATTATTCCACAGCTCTGGCATGTAGGCGCAATTCGCGCCGCCAATAAAGGTGCAGGCCCAGATGAAACGGTTTCGGCATACAGCCCTTCCGGGCTGGTGACCAAAAACAAGCCCAATGGTGTTGCCATGAGTATGGACGACATTAAAGAAACCATCGAGGCATTTGCAAAGGCTGCGGTTGACTCTCAAGCAATAGGTTTTGACGGAGTCGAAATTCATGGCGCACACG
>QIKG01000209.1 GCA_003232965.1 Oceanospirillales bacterium | reverse complement strand
TGCTTCCATTAAGCAGCATTTGTTGGCAAGCGGAATTGCAGTAATTCTCAGAAAAAATAATGTAGATATGTTGGTTGCACCAAGTTATGGCGTTGCGGGTTTGCTCAAGAATGAAAGAAAATCAGCCACTCAACAACCCGGCAGTACCCAGCTATCGGCAATGGCTGCTTTACCCACTATTACAGTTCCTATGGGCCTGGTTGAAGGTTTGCCCCTGGGCATGTCGTTTATGGCAGGTATGCACTCAGAGCCACTGTTAATTCGTGCTGCCGCCGGTTTTGAGAGCGCTCGTGGTGCATTTGCTCAACCGGAAATTAAAAACTAGCCTTTAGCAGTGGCGGTTAGTAGCTAGGAGAAATATATGGCAGGCGGGTTTGCAAAAGACGGGGCAGTGCAAGATCAGATTGATGCAACTATAGAGGATGCAATTAAGCGGGCGCGTAGCCAGTTACCGCAGGGCGAGAGTTTAATTAACTGCGAGGAATGTGATGCCGTTATTCCCACGGCTCGGCGTGAGGCGATTGCCGGGGTTCGGCTATGTATTAACTGCCAGGCAACGGCAGATAAAAAACAAATAGCCAGTAGTGGATATAACCGCCGGGGCAGTAAGGATAGCCAGTTGCGTTGATGCGGGCTAGGATTGAAACAAACCTCTAGGTATACCCGATTTACTTTAAAGAACGGTAAATGTCTAATAAATGTATACGCGGTAGTTGCTTTTGCAAGAAAGTTAGTTATGAAATAAGCGCTAATATGGGTGTATTTCAATATTGCCGCTGCTCTCGTTGCCAGAAAGTTACCGGCAGCGCCCATGCGGCCAATATTTTTGTAACCCCCGCCGCAAAGTGTTACTGCGGGGGTTGATCAGCTTTAGCTTAACGGAAGCGGTAAGTCACTTCCACACCTGCTACACGACCTTTTGACAGGGGCGAGAACGTCCCGCCGGTAGGCACGGGGCCCAACATATTGGGTAACTGTGTATCACCACCGTGATTTACGCTGTTCAATAAATTGCGGCCGTAAAGCGAGAATATCCAGTTTTGGTTAGCGGTGCTGAAGTCCAGGCCTGCATTCAGAATATTCTGCGACAACAGAAAGCCTAGATTATTATCGGTATAGAAAGACCTGTCCCGGTAGGCATAACTCAGCCGGCTGGATAAGGCACTGCCACTATTAAAGTCTAGGATATGATTCACACCTATGCTGTAGGTCAACTTTGCGGCCCGCGGTAGGGATAAACTTCTATCAGCACCATCAATTACGCCATCACCATTCAGGTCGAATTGCACGCTAGTATAAGATGCATCTATATAACCTACGGAGGCCAACAACACCATGTTGTCGGTAACTGCATAGGTTGTATCCACCTCAAAGCCTAAGATTTTGGCATCGGCAGTGTTTCTTATTACCTGCACTACGCCAGAGGTTGGATCAGAAAGGTTGATTTCTCGTTGCATATCATCAATCTGGTTGTAAAATACCGCTGCATTTAGTTGACCTCGACCACCTAAGCCAGTTTTATAACCAAATTCGATATTATCAACGGTTTCCTGATCAAATGGACCAGGGCCTAAATTGACAGTATCAACGGCAGTGTTGCGTAAGTTATAACCACCTGAACGATGCGCCCGAGTGAAGTGACCATAAAGCAAGCTATCATCGGAGATGAGATATGTGGCACCCAACTTACCAGACCAGGCACCCCAGCTGTTGCTATCAACAAAATCAGGGGTACAGGTACCTAAGGTGACATTACAAGGGCTGTTAACATTACGGATCAAGGATGCAATGCTGGCACTCTTGTCTTCATCCGTATAGCGAATACCCGTATTTATAATCCAATTATCGGTCAGTTGGTAGTCTACAGAGGCAAACCATGCCAAAGAGTCGACGGTATAATCGCCACCACCATCCTGAGTAAGTGCTGGTGCTACGCCACCAGTTGCAATTCCTAACAGGTTACGCCGCTCGTGGTAGTTTATTTCGTTGGTAAACCAGAAAACACCGGTGGTAACAGTAGCATTACCAAAGTTTCCGTTATAGCGTAACTCATTACTGAATTGTTCCTGGTAATTCCAGAATTCAGCATGAAACAACCATACCGGTTGGGCATCAATATCACTCGCACCTACTGCGGAAAAGTCTTTCCAGCCGAAGATGTTGGTGATAGTACCGTCACCAAAAGCCACATCCCAATTGATTTGAAAAGTAACCAAATCATTTTCAAGATCAGAGAAGCCTTCTTCATCGATGGCAAAATCAAAGCTGTCACGCTCAAAATTAGCAAAAAATCCGGGAACTCCACTACCATTGATATGTGTTTGTCCAGCCGGGCCCTGACCTTCAGACTCCATTCGCTCCCAACGCAATGTCATATCGATACTATCAGTAACATCCCAGGAGATAACTGGACGAAATATGGTGGTTTTTGCCTTGCCGAAATCCTCGTTATTTGCCAGATTCACAAACCAGCCATCATCATCATTTTGGTAGGCGCTAACTCGAAAGCCTAACGAATCTCCTAACGGCCCGGACATGCTAGCCATATAGTATTTATTTAAACCACCATCACCATTAGGGTTACCATCTACCGCAATCCTTGCTGAAGCTTCAAATTCGCTAGTGGGGCCCTTGCTGCTAATCAATACTGCGCCACCGGTTACATTGCGTCCAAATAAAGTTCCTTGCGGACCACGCAATACTTCAACACTCTCAATATCAAACATATCCATGATAATGCCGGTGTTCTGCCCCATATATACGCCATCAATAAAAACCCCAACGGTGGGGTCGATTGATGGAATAGAGCTATTAATACCAAGCCCGCGAATAGAGAAGTTAGCTGTCGAACGAATGGTGCCAATATCATCCATGGCGACATTAGGCATTCCTACTGACAAGTCCTTTAAGTCACGGATTTTCAATGCTTCAAGTTGCTGGGAACCATACGCTGTGATTGCCAGTGGTACCTCATTGATAGATTCCTCTCGCTTACGCGCTGTGACGATAACCTCTTCGAGCAGGGCTGATTGAGAAGAGTTATCAGCTTCCTGATCCTGAGCTAAAACTATTGAGGATGTACCAAGTGCTAGTGCGCTGGTAATGGCGAGATGTAAAATTGTCATCTTAGTTTTTCGCATGAATTTATCCACCTTAACTGTTGAGATAATTTATTTAAATTTATTAAAAAATCGTAACTTTATTAAAAAATCGTAAAAAAATCGTTAAAACCGCTTCTGATTGTACTTGTATTTCTACCATAAGTAAATTTTATAATTGGTTCTATGCCGAACTATGCCGAACTATGCCTGTGATGACAATCCAATGGGGTTAGAAAAGCATAAGTTGAATGCTGAAGTTGGTGCAGGGTATTTTCTATACAGGGCTACCCCGAATGCATTTCCACTGATGGTGTTTCTCAGTTTCTGTTTTTGTGATCAGCTAAGGTCTGTGATGTGTCCTGTGTTAATCGCGATGGGAAATATATGAACCAAACAACGGTTACCCAGCCAACTGCCTGATATAATATAAAACCCACCTAGAAAGGTAGCTTTGAAGAACTAAATGACATTATTAATTTTAATTGCAACGATCTCGATTTTTTTCTCATTTCTGTGTTCAATACTTGAGGCGGTTTTGCTCAGCGTAACGCCAACTTTTATCAACATTCAGAAAAAAGATGGCAAGGTATATGCCAAGGCACTGGAGCAGTTAAAGAAGGATGTCGACAAACCCTTAATCGCAATACTCACACTTAACACCATCGCGCATACTGTTGGTGCGATTATGGTAGGGGTTCAAGCTGAAAAGGCTTTTGGCTCTGGCAATAACATTGTTGGTATTGTTTCTGCGGTGATGACGGCTTTGATTTTAATTTTTTCGGAAATCATTCCCAAAACAATAGGTGCTACCTACTGGAAGAAGTTAGCTGCAAGTTAGCTGCATTTGCCACCAGGGTGCTGGTGGTAATGATATTCATATTCAAATGGACTGGCATTCTCTGGGTTTTGCAACTGTTTACCAAAATGTTTGGTAAAGGCACTCACGGGGCAAGTGTATTAAGCAGGGAAGACTTTCATGCAATGGCTGATATAGCCGAGGAAGAAGGTGTTTTCAAAGAGTCTGAATCAACCGTAATAAAAAACCTTTTGAATCTCAAAACAATCTTAGCTAAAGACATAATGACACCCCGGACAGTATTGAAAATCGCATCTGAGGATCAGAACATAAAGGACTTTTTTGACCAGAACAAAGACCTTCAATTCTCAAGAATACCAGTCTACAAAAATGATAAAGATGATATTACCGGCTATATTCTCAAAGATGATGTTTATCGGAATGTGGCCGAGGACAATATGCAAATCAGTCTTGCAGACCTGAAGCGTAAACTGCTGGTGGTTATTAGAGACGCACCTGTTCCAAATCTATTGGAAGAGTTTGTTCGGGAAAAAGAACATATTGCACTGGTTATTGATGAGTACGGCTCAATCAGCGGGCTGGTTACTATGGAAGATGTTATTGAAACCCTGCTTGGCCTGGAAATTATGGACGAGAGTGATGTAGATTCTGATATGCAGCAACTAGCTCGTGATAACTGGCAAAAACGGGCTGAAAATCTGAGATTCCCAGAAAAAAACTAGTCGGCTCAAGGCTTGCCCCTAGGCGTGTTATTTACTGGGTCGGTGTTGGATATTGCTCTGGTTATCAAAGCGCGGCAAGGTGATCATTAGTCCGACTGGCTTATTCTACAAAGCCCCAGTGTTTCGTCGACAACAAAAATATTTAGGTGGTTCGCGCACTGTCTAGTATCTTGCTTCTAGCCAATGCCAGAGACTGAAGAAGATCCGCTACGATAATGCTAATTGTGGCATAATGAAACTACAATTTCACAATGTATTTGTTCGTATTTGTTCGCTTTTGCGTAATTATGTTTACCAGCATATTATCATTTTATAATCAACCCTAAGAGGGGAGTGCTATGTTAAAAAATCATCAAACTACTTTAGTTGTCAGTATTGTTGCCGGGCTATTTACAACAATAGCCAGCGCCGATGTTACTATGCAGCAGCGAATCGAAATTCAAGCAGGTGGAGCTATGTCGATGTTCAATTCCACTGCTAATATAACCATGTTGTTATCGGGAGATAAATCCCGCTCAGATACTGTGATGGAAGTAAAACCCGGAATGATGGGGCGGTTGATGAAGGCCGGAAATAATAGCAATATTACCCGCCTGGACAAGGACCTAATCTGGACACTGTCAACTACGAAAAAACAATATACAGAAATGACTTTTGCAGAAATGCGCGCCCAGATGAATACTAGTATGGAGCAACTGGAATCCCTACAGGGCAGTGGCGGTAGTGCCTTACCGGTTAGTGAAGAAAGCTGTGAGTGGTCACCGATGGTAGTGAATACCGATAAAACCGGTAAAAAGGAAAAATTTGCTGGGGTCAAGGCGACACAATACATTATTAATGTAAGTCGAACCTGTACCGATAAGGCTAGCAATAAGGCCTGTAATATTACCTGGACTCTGGATAACTGGATGGCCAAAAAAATGCCGGGTAATGCGGAGCTGAATGCATACCAAAAAGCGATGGCTGAAAAAATGGGTCTGGATCAACTTATGGCTCAGGGGCAAGGTATGTCAGCCGTTTTATTGAAAATGTTCGGCGACGGATGGAGTGATATTTTTGAAGAAGCAGACGACCTCAAGGGTTACCCTATGAAATCAGTAATGTCTCTGGAAATGGGGGGCGAGAACTGTACCACGCCAGGTGGCCAAGCTCTGGCTCTGGATGAAATCTGGGGAGATGCAGCTAATGCGGGCTTGAACGCAGGTGTTGGTTCCGCTGCAGGTCATGCAGGTCGTGCCGCCGGTCAGGAAATCGCCGAGCAAGTGGGTGGTGGCGTCGGTGGTTCAATCGCTGGGTCAGCTTTAGGTGCGGCAAGTAATGAGGTGATCGGTGGTCTGTTTAATAAATTTAAAAAGAAGAAAAAACCCAAGCAAAAACCCGCAGACACAGCTGAAAAGTCCGCCGCCTCTTCGGTTGCGATTTTTCGGGTCGCAACCGAAATCACCAATATTAGTGATACACCAATCCCGGCAGAAAAATTTGAAATCCCTACCGGCTATAAAAAACGGTAACCTTTATCTGATGATTTGGGGGTTAAAGCCGCTCTTGACTGAGCGCTTCATTGAGGTGCAGTAGTGCTGGTTTTTGAGCGGGTATTATCTGAAAAGACACGCGGTACTCCCGGCTTAGCGTCGTTACTCCGCCTTACAGATGTTTTTATTTTCACCCAATATGGCCATCTAAATTAGTTAAGGGTGCAACAGTGATCTATAATACACATTACATTCTTAATATTTTGGGAGTTACTTGCATGTCGATACATTCATTCAAAAAACTAGGCATCTGCCTTTGTGGACTATTATTTCTGACACCCTCAATGGTAACTGCAGGTGCGGATAGCGGCTTTTATCTTGGTGCCGGTATCGGTGATGCCCCGGTAAAAGCACTTAATTTTGATGAAAGTGATTTTGCTTATAAGATATTTGGCGGCTATAATTTTGGTTATGTACCTTTAGTGGATCTGGCGGTTGAAGCATCATATGTTGATTTTGGTAGTCCATCCAATCGATCCAGCAGTGTGGATGCCAGCGGTTTTAATGCTTTTGGTTTGGTGGGTTTAAATTTTGGGCCATTTGGGGTTTTTGCCAAAGCCGGACTGATTAGTTGGGATTCAACAATTACTGTCGCTGCCGCGCGGTTTAATGATGACGGTCTAGACCCCGCCTATGGAATCGGCGCAAGGTTTCAATTTGGATCCTTGGCGGTACGCGCTGAATATGAATTTTTCGACCTCGAAAGTGTGAGCGATATTTCGCTGCTTTCCGCCAGTGTTGTATTTACCTTTTAAAATCGATACGCATTAAACTAGGTTGCTTAAGGAGACTCTGATTAATTCTGAGTGGAGTAGATTGAGATTTATAATTTTCAAGAGCAAGGCGGCAAGTGCTAGCAACGCTATTGCTAGTGCTTGCTAACGCTGCTATTGGGAATTATAGGCTCAAGATGCTCATTCATGAATAGATCAGAGGCTCCTTAAGGATCAGGTCGAAATATTGAACCTTAAAACAAGGTACCCGAGATTATTTCGGGTATTTGTTCCTTCTGAAGCATTAGTTTCTGATTAAATAAATCGCCTTGCCATATTCGAATTTACAAAAGCTTGTCTTTTTACAGCAGCAGATGTCTCGCGATGATGGTCTGGCGTTTTCTGAACTACATTCGCGCGATCGTGCCATTGCATTA
>QIKG01000192.1 GCA_003232965.1 Oceanospirillales bacterium | reverse complement strand
ATATCACCGATGTTGACGACAAAATAAATCAAGCCGCCGCAGACAGGGGCGTATCTATCGCCGAAATATCCTCACAATATGCCGATGCCTATCGCAAGGATATGGCAGCACTGGGGGTGCAAGCCCCGGATATTGAACCGCATGCTACCGATCACATTGCTGAAATCATCTACATGATTGAACAACTTATCAGCAGCGGGCATGCCTATGCTGCCGAAGGGCATGTGCTTTTTTCGACTGAAAGCTTTAGCGACTACGGCAAACTTTCAGGACGCAAAATTAAGGATATGATTGCCGGCGCACGGGTGGAAGTTGCCCCCTTCAAGCGCCACCCAGCAGACTTTGTACTCTGGAAACCTTCTGTTGAACCCCTGCCCGGCTGGGACAGCCCCTGGGGTTGGGGACGACCGGGCTGGCATATTGAATGCTCGGCAATGGCAGAAAAACATCTAGGGGAAACTATCGATATACACGGCGGCGGCCAGGATTTGGTTTTTCCGCATCACGAAAACGAAATTGCCCAAAGCGTCTGCGCGCACGGTGGCAAAACGATGGCAAACTTCTGGCTGCACAATGGTTTTATTACTGTTGAAAAGCGTAAAATGTCAAAATCCTTAGGTAATACACTGACCGTTCAAGAGCTCTTGAAACAATGGCAGGGTGAAACCCTTCGCTAAGCCATTAGACTGGTCGGCGGCGGAAGTTCAGCGTTGCCAAAAAACCCTGGAGCGCTTCTATACCATCTTACGCTCGGTTAAAGAGCTGGGTTTAGATCTGAAAGCTGCTGCAGAGATACCTGCAGCCTTTTTGGCAGCCCTGAATGATGATATCAACACGCCTAAAGCGCTGGCAGAACTCAACGCATTAGCGCGGCGTATCGGCAAGCTTGATACACCCGACGAGAAACAATCAGCGGCGGCGGATTTGCTCGCAGCCGGCGCCCTCCTTGGACTGTTGCAGGCAGACCCTGACGCATGGCTTAGCGCCGGCTCGTCTGAAACTAGCAGCCTAGATGCCAACGCTATCCAAACCATGGTGGAAGCTCGCGATGCCGCACGCGCTAATCGAGATTTTTCCGAAGCAGACCGTCTCAGGGATGCGCTCCAGGCAATGGGCATAACGCTGGAAGACAGTGCTGATGGAACCCGCTGGCGCGTATGAGTATTGATAGCACACAGCAGGAGATTGTTGATAATTTCGACTTGTTTGACGACTGGATGGACCGCTATCAGTATTTGATAGACTTGGGCAAACAGTTGCCACAACTCAGCGATGATGAAATGACCAGTGATAACCTTGTCAGCGGCTGCCAGTCACAAGTTTGGTTGCTAGCATCTGGCAGCCGAGATTCACTCAAGTTTCGCGCCAATAGCGATGCCGCTATTGTCTCTGGTTTAATTGCCTTACTGCTACAGATTTATTCTGATCACAGTGCCACTGAAATTCTCGAGTCGAAACCCTGGTTTGTTGAAAAAATCGGTCTTTCCGATCACCTTTCACTGACCAGAGCCAATGGCCTGGCGAGCATGCTGGCAAAAATTCAACAATATGCCCAATCTGCTCCCGCCGGGTAACAACAAAAAATCATTAATCTCGCGGAGACGCAGAGATCGCAAAGAAAGAAAGAAAAAAACATAAACAACCTAACCATTGGTGGGGAGTTTTTCTTTTGACCCTCTCCGCGACCTCTGCGCCTTTGCGAGAAAAACAGCCTATCTTTTGACCTTCCCTGCGTTCTTTGCAGCCTCTGCGAGAACAAACTTTGTATGTTTGGGAGAACAAATATATCAATGGCCTTGTTGAGACTAAGTTTTTTCCTGCAGGCAAAAAAAAGCCCCGCCATTTGGCGGGGCTTTTAATCTTACAAGTTACTGCTAGTGCTTAACGATCAAGAACAATCAGTTCTACACGGCGGTTCTGAGCGCGGCCTTCGTCTGTGTCGTTTGTAGCGACTGGACGAGACTCACCATAACCTCTAGCACTCATACGATCTGAACTGATACCTTTAGAAACCAGGTAATCACGAACGCTGTTAGCACGACGCTCAGACAATCCTTGGTTGTAGCTATCAGGGCCAACACTATCAGTGTGGCCAGCTACTTCAACTACTACTGAACCGTGTGAGGCCAGTAATTCAGATGCCTGGTCGAGCTTGGCAGTTGCACTTGCTTTCAGCTTAGCACTGTCAAATTCAAAGTTAACACCTTGCAGATCGATAACTGCTTCAATTTCACAACCATCCAGATCAACTACTGCTCCGGCACGAGTGCCAGGACACTTGTCGCGTGAATTTGGTACGCCGTCACCGTCGCTATCGAGCGAACAACCATACTGATCAACTGCAACACCGGCTGGGGTGTTAGGACAACGATCACGACTATCTGGTACGCCATCGCCATCCGCATCGCCGTCTACTGCAGCAACAGCAGCAGGCTCAGCTACAACTACTGCTGGACGAGGATCCGCACCGAACTTGTAGTTCAGGCTAGCTTTAAGGAGTACATCACCATAGCTGCTTTGTGAACTAAATGTTGTGTCATCGCCTACATAGCGATAATCGGCTTCTACACGGGCAAACCAATGTCCGCGCGCACTCCAATCACTCTGGAAGCCTACACCGATAGTAGCGCTTAAGTCGGTAGCACGATCGAGGACATTGTCATGTTTGGTTGCGCCAACACCGAAGGCAACAAAAGGACGGAAACCGTCATCAGCGCCAAAGTGGTAACGACCCATTATTGAAGTATCGCGCGTTGTGTATCGTGTAGTTGCACCACGCAGATTGTTTTCGAGAATCACAGACTGATCAAACTGAGGGTCATTCAGAAATCGCGTCATTTCGATATCAAAACTTAAATTGTCAGTAAAGAAACGACCGAGGTTGAGTCCATAAATAATTCCATCGTCGTTGGTACGACGATCATCATCGAGGAATTGAACTCCACCGGATACGCCAGCGTAGACACGACCATCGGTATATTCACCAGCCTGAACAGGGCTTGCCAACAGCGCAAGCGCAGATAATGTTAAAAGGGTTTTTGTTTTCACAATTTTTCTCACTTTTTAAGGATATAATTTTCAGGGCGCTTACCGAAGTCCCCCTCAAATAACGGATACATCAGCTTCACAAAGTGCAGTTTAGCAAATTTTTAACAATTACCCAACCATTTTCCTGCAAATTAGCCATTAATTTGCGAATTTTCGAGCAGACATTCGCTAAAAACCGAAAAACACATAATTGATTAACACCCAATAAACACTCAGAAGCAGCGAGATAAACACTACCTATTGCTGTTTAGCTCATCTGTTTCTGACGAATTTCCCAGCGCTCCTGCGCATCCAGGCATAAAGTTGCGATGGGTCTAGCCTGTAAGCGGGCCAAGCCGATTTCTTCACCGGTTTCATCACAGTAGCCATAACTACCATCATCAACACGGTCAAGCGCCTTGCTGATTTTATTCAACAATTTGCGATAACGGTCACGCGTGCGTAATTCCAGGCTGTTTTCGGTCTCCCGAGTTGCCCGTTCCGCCTCATCGCCAACATCCCGTACTTCGCCTTTAAGGTTATTAACCGTCTGTTGGGACTCTTCTTCGAGCTCATTGCGCCACTGAAACAGCTTCTGGCGGAAAAACTCCAGCTGTTCAGCACCCATATACTCTTCACTTGCTTTCGGTTTATAGCCGGCCAGCAAGGTTACTTTATTTTCATTCATTCCAGTAAGGCTCTCCACAGCAATTCATCTGCTGATGATATATTCACAAAATCTATCTTGTTGTTTTAATTACAATTATAATTTCACACTCAAGATAATATCAAATTCGCAGGCTGTTATAACTCACCTAGCGAGAAGGCGCAAGGTATTTTTCACTCGAAAGCGTCATTTTGGAGTAAAATTCTCGGATTGTTCACTTCGTATATCGACTCTTTATCGACAGGAAATATCGAATATGCCGAATCTAGCATGATAAAACGCATATTACAGGGACTGATTCGCGGTTATCAACGCTGGATCAGCCCTATGCTTGG
>QIKG01000141.1 GCA_003232965.1 Oceanospirillales bacterium | reverse complement strand
CCCGCAGCATATTTGCCAGGGTTTCCTGATCGGGATGTTTGCGGATAGATTCCGCTAGATAGCGGTAGCTATCTTCATCCTTGGCAACAATTGCACCAATTTTTGGTAATAGGGAAAAGGAATAGCGTTCGTAAAGACGCTCCATGATTTCTGACTTCACCTGAGAAAACTCGAGTATGTTAACCTGCCCGCTGGGTTTTAACACGCGATGCATTTCCCGCAGAGCAAGCGCTTTATCGGTCACATTGCGCAAACCGAATGCGATAGTCACAGCATCAAAGCTGCCATTATCGAAGGGTATTTCCTCGGCATTCACTAAAACATATTCAAGGCCTTTAACAATACCCGCATCTTCCATCCGCGCACGCCCGACCGCTAGCATTTCAGGATTGATATCGGAGAGCACGACCTTACCGGAATTGCCGACCCGAGGTAACAATAAACGCGCAATATCACCTGTGCCGCCAGCCAAATCCAGTACATTGGCGCCGGGTTGAATCGCTACCCTGCGCACAAAATGGCGTTTCCATAGGCGATGCACACCGAACGACATCAGGTCATTCATGACATCATAACTATCCGCAACCGAGCTGAAAACCTCACCCACCAGGCGGGCTTTATCAGCAACAGCCACCTCAGTATAGCCAAAGTGTGTTTTACTCGAATCCTTATCTACCATCAGTTCACCGCAAACTTATATACGAAACAATATTTTCGCTTAGTTTACTCTGCCTTGCAGCTTATTTCAGCCATCAAACCACACTATAGACAGCAATTATCTTTCGGCCCTTGAGTCATAGCATCAATATATAAACAGTAAACTGATATAACAACATGTTATTATATCAATATATAGGATAAAACAACGATATGTTATGAGAAAAATACAACAAAAGACACTCGATCAATGGCTACAAAGCGACAACCGTAAACCTCTGGTTTTACGGGGCGCAAGGCAGGTTGGCAAAACCTGGCTGGTGAGAGACCTGGCAGAACGGCATCAATTAGATCTAGTCGAGCTTAACTTAGAGCGTAACCCCCGCTTGGCCCGACACTTTGAATCTAACGAACCGCGACAAATTCTAGAAAACCTTGAAGCAGAACTGGGCCGTAGGTTTGCAACTTCACGAACACTACTTTTTCTTGATGAAATTCAGGCAACCCCAGAGCTTCTAGCAACGCTCCGTTGGTTTAAAGAGGAGCTGCCAAGCTTGGCGGTTATAGCCGCAGGTTCACTGCTAGATTTTACCCTTAAAAAACATGAATTCAGTATGCCGGTTGGGCGAATCACTTATGCCTATATTGAGCCGGTTTCCTTTATGGGTTTTTTGCAGGCAAGTGGAAATATGCCTCTCTACGAACATATTACTAATGCCTCTGTAAAAAACCCGCCATCGCCTTCATTACACGAAAAATGTCTACAGCTTTACTTTGAATATTCACTTGTCGGCGGAATGCCAGCTGTCGTTTCCAACTGGTTTGCCAACAGGGATTTCAGCGCTTGTCTGAAATTACAACAAGACTTACTGGCTACATATCAGGATGATTTCAGCAAATACTCGAAAACAAACGATGTGCGTACCCTCGTAAGAATTATCGACTCAGTAGCCAGACAACTTGGCAATAAGTTTGTCGCCAGCAGAGCTGGAGAAGGCGTTAGAGCCGCTGAAATAAAGAATTCTATCTCCTTACTCACTGGCGCCAGAGTCGTAAGCTTCATTAAGCACACCAGCGGCAACGGTGTGCCATTAGGTGCAGAGTCAAACGATAAGTTTTATAAAGTTCTGTTTCTGGATACGGGCCTGATTTCCGCCTTGCTACACCTTTCACAGCTCAATGTCAGTGAGATAAAAACCCAGCTGTTTAAAAACAAAGGGCCATTAGCCGAGCAATTTGTAGGGCAGCAGTTACGCGCCGCGCTTTCACAATTTGAAGACCCCGCGCTATTTTATTGGCAACGAACAGATGGGCGACAAGGAGAAATCGATTACATTATCCAACACGGAAATAAAATTATTCCCATCGAAGTAAAATCAGGGGCGGCTGGGGCGATGAAATCTCTCCATCAGTTTATGTATGACAAGCAACTTGACCTCGCCGTTCGTTGCGATCTCAACCCTATGAGTATACAAAAAATAGAGGTCAAAACTACAACTGGAAACCCGGTTAGTTACAACTTAATTTCTGTACCCCTCTATCTTGCTGAAAGAATCCCAGAGATTTTGAGACACGCCTAGCGAGAAAGGAACTCAGGCTTGATTTGGAAAAACTGTAAAAGTTAAAAGAGATTTTCACTTTCATTTCAATCCAGGGATGTTAAAGCCAATTTTATCGACTGACTGATCTAATAATGTAACCTCAGTATAGTATTTTCCAATTAACAAATGAGTCTGAAACAGCCCAAATCATTCAAGCGGTTTTATCCTGCCTGAAAATCACACAGAATAGTTTTTGCCGTGCTCGTTGCAGGCAATCCGCTGCGTCATTATCGCTCATTTTCATAGCGTATTCATCCAGAGCTACCAGAGTAATTCCTGGTTTTAGATATTGTTCAACACCCGGCAAGGATTTCAGCTTGTCATAAGGTGTCATCATGCATTCAAAAGGATAAGTTTTTCGCTGCTTTCCTTTGGCATCTATGATGGTCTTGGGAAAGAAACAAGGACGATGGTAATGAATGTAAGGGTTCAGATAAGTGCGATTAAAACGGTTGATTTCCAGTGCCCATTTTTGTGGAATATGTGTGTAGCCAAATATTTTCCTGGCGATGGATCCATTCTTGCTTTCGACTAAGGCATTATCGTTTGAGTGCCTTGACCGTGACTTGGTAAATTCAATAAAGAGTTTTTGGAGTCATGCGCCAACGTGTCGATTGATGTATTCAGAACCGTTATCGCTGTTAAACCCTAGGATGGTGAAAGGGAAGAATTCCAGCATCTCTTTGAGTACGGACAAGGCTATATTTGACAGCTGCGTATCCTAAGTATTAGGATGTGGGTAGCGTAAAATTTATTGTGTTATTGTGTTATTGTGTTATTGTGTTATTGCGTTATTGCGTTATTGCGTTATTGCGTTATTGCGTTATTTGCGTCAACCAAAAAAGTTTTAGGAAAGGAGGGAGAGCATGGAAAGCTCAGTAAAAAGCAGTTCGTTTCATCAGCCACTTTTACAATCGATGACAAATACAATATTTTGTCGAAGCACATAGTTATGCAAGTGGTCATTGCGCGCCAGGATATCGGAATTATCAAAACTCGCTATGTCAAAATACGGTAACTCGAATCATAACTGTATCATTAGCCGAGCCAAATGGGAACAATTGCACAGTAGGTAACCCCTGCAGCCCAACTACTGGTGACAAAACGGCAAATGAAACTGATTATAGCTCGGAGAGTTTGTCACTCAGTCGCTATTACCATTCCCATCAAATTTATCTAGACTATGCCGCCATGGGTAAGGGCTGGTCACATACCTATACTGGCCGGGTTATTGTTGAGCAGGGCTATTTGAAAGTCATCAATGGCAAAGGTAATGCTGAACGGTTTATGTGTGTTGATAGCCCTGCTTGTTCGGACTATCGTTCTACTAGCATAGCGGGGCAAATTTTACGGCCTGTTACTGCTGGTTGGGAGCTTTATGCTAGCTCAGGTGAGCGGCGTTATTTTAATACCGAAGGGTGGTTAACTCAGATTATCAACCCCACGGGTACTTATCAAGAAGTGAACATCAGCCACACAGCAGATGGCAAAGTATCAACCGTTGTCGATCACCAAGGCCGAACCCTGCAATTTGCCTACAATACCGATGGGTTGGTGGCGTCAGTAACATTACCCTCGGGTAGCGTTATTTCTTATCAGTACACCATGCCTGCCAATTCGCCCATTAATGCCAACCGTTTTAATCTAACCAAGGTGGTACGTGAAGATCTCAGCGAGCGGCTGTATCACTACGAAGACCAGAGTGATATGGGCACTCCTAGGTTTGTGCACGTACTAACCGGCATTACCAATGAAAACGGCGTGCGTTTCGCAACCTATACCTATGATGATAACGGCAGAGTAACCTCAAGTGAACACGCCGGTGGTGCAGGCCGTGTAGAACTAAATTACACCAACCGGCCCGGTGAGTCTTTTGACTGGTCGATTACCGAAGTGACTATGCCCCTGGGTGAGGTGATAACTTATGACATGGAGCCTGGGCCATTTCGTAAAGCAACAGACATCACAGACTCTCGTGGTAGCCTGATTATGAGCTACGACCCGTCTACCAGTTGGCGCACATCCAGAACTGATCGCGAAGGCAATCAAGATACCTATCAATACGATAGCTTGCACGAAATCCGGCGCACAGAGTCTGTAGGCACGCCTGATGAACGGATTATTGAAACCGATTGGGACAGCAGCATCAACCGCATAATTGAACGCAGCGAGCCTGGCAAAACCACCACCTATAGCTACAACACTCGCGCCCAAATACTCACCCAAACTGAAACCGATACACTGGACAGTCGCAGCTGGACATACAGCTACTTTGAAGCCCCCTCTGCAGCACCACTAATCGGCAAAGTTCAAGCAGTAGACGGCCCACGC
>QIKG01000238.1 GCA_003232965.1 Oceanospirillales bacterium | reverse complement strand
GCGGTTAAATTATTCGGTGCATAGTAGATATCGAAAAAGTCTTCTGCCTGTTCACGAGTAATCGCAGAAATATCGCTAGGCCAACCCACCACCGGCCAACCGTAGGGGTGACCACGCCAATACATCGAGTTATACACTTCATTCTGTTTGCCTGTGGGTGTTGATTCGGTACGTAACCGACGCTCTTCATAAACTACATCTCTTTCGGAATAAAACTCACGGAAAACAGGATCCGATAAGCGCTCACTTTCCATCCAGAACCATAACTCCAGCTTATTTTTAGGCACACGGATAAAATAAACGGTCATATCGGTATTGGTGAACGCGTTCATGCCAGTTGCACCCTGCTCGGTATAAATCTGGTCGAACTGGTCTTTAATTAAGTTTTCCCGTTGCTGCTCTATTACGGCTTGGAACTTGCTCTCCAAGGCCTTCATTTCATCACTTTGCAATGAAGTATCTGACATCGACTCTGCTACGCCTGTGCGTACCTTGAGGCGGCTATCGCGTTCCAGTTCAAACATTTGGGCACGCAACTCATCCAGTTCGGCTCGCAGTTGATCATCCAGTTTCGCATCTTTTACGCCAATCGTGCTGCTACCTTTGAACATCATGTGTTCGAACAGGTGTGACATCCCGGTGATTCCCGGCCGCTCGTTAGCCGAACCTACATGAGCTACCCAGCCAGCTGAAATCATTGGTGCGCCATCGCGTTGTACTAGCAAAAACCGCATACCGTTATCAAGTTGGTGCTCGCTGAGGACATCTTTCAGGCTTTTGTGCTGGGCGGTAACCGCAAGACTCAGCAGCAGTAGAAAAGTGAACAGAAGAATTTTTTTCATGGAATTGCCTCTATTTAATAAAACTAAGCCCGAAACAAACATCAACAAACATCCTTATGATGTTGGTTCCGGCTATGAACTACTAATGAAATAACTTAATAAACAATAACTAACAACTAATATTATTCTAACCCATTCAGTTTGCCAAAGCTTGATCTAGATCGTTGATAAGATCACCGGCATCCTCAATCCCCACCGACAGCCTAACAAGACCATCCGTTACACCCAAAGCTTCACGGATTTCAACCGGCACAGTGGCATGGGTCATAATCGCCGGGTGATTGGCCAAACTTTCTACCCCACCTAGGCTTTCTGCCAGGGTGAACAGTTGCAAGCTTTCAAGAAAGCGTCTGGCACCCGCCATTCCGCCTTCCAGTTCTATACTGATAATCCCGCCACCTGTGCCATTCATCTGCCTCATCGCCAAGCTATGCTGTGGATGCTGCTCAAGGCCCGGATAAATAACCTGCTTAACCCGCCCGTCATTGACCAGCCAGTTGGCAATGGTCAGTGCATTCTCACAGTGGGCGCGCATTCTTAGGGAAAGTGTTTTCAAACCGCGCAAGGCCAGAAAGCTATCAAAAGGGCCGGCTATAGCGCCCGCAGCATTCTGCAGGTAAGCAACCCGCTCAATCAAATCAGGATTATCCCCTACCACTGCAATCCCGCCGACTATATCGGAATGCCCATTCAAATATTTGGTAGCAGAATGAACCACAATATCCGCACCCATATTTAGCGGCTGTTGCAATAAAGGTGTCGCAAAGGTGTTATCGACGACTAATATGGCGTTAATTTCTTTGGCTATCGCTGCAATTGCGGCAATATCCACCAGCTTAAGCATCGGGTTCGTGGGTGATTCGAGCCAGATCATGCGGGTATTGGGCCTAATCAGCGAACGCAAAATCTCCAGATCAGAGAGGTCGGAAAAGTCGAACTGCAAGCCTGCAGAACGAGTGCGAACCAATTCGAGTGCGAACCAATTCAAACAATCGATAAGTACCACCGTAAAGGTCATCCATGGCGAGCACATGATCACCGTGATTTAACAGCTCCAGCACCGTTGCGCTGGCGGCCATACCCGATGCAAATGCAAAGCCTGCCTTGCCATCTTCAAGATCAGCGATACAGCGTTCATACGCCATCCGAGTTGGATTTTGAGTATTCATAGCCTTGATGCTCACCCGGCGATTTTTGCGCATAAGTAGATGTAGCGTAAATCGGCATCATCACCGCGCCAGTCGATGGGTCAGGTGCTTGGCCGGCATGAATTACCCGGGTTGCTAGTTTTAAAGTTTTTTCAGTTGACATGGTGCGTTCCTGTTGCGTAATTTCAGTACTATTTAGTAGGGTTTTTTGATAGCCAGCCAAGGAAGTCAATTCGAGTAATTAGACCAACAAAGCGGTCATTGTCTTTCACCACAACCACCACGCCTGCCGCTAAAGGTTTTGCCAATGCATGCCAGTCATCGTGCAGTGAGACCGTGAGCAGGTCCTTGACCATTGCAGCTGCAACCGGATCGGTGAATGCTAGTTTTCCGTTATGAATGGCATTTAGCATGTCCTCATCGGTAATTAAACCGACCAGTCGGCTACCTTCCATCACTGGTAACTGGGAAACATCATACAAACGCATGCGCCCAAAAGCATTGGCCAGCGGTTCATCAGGCCCGACAACCACCGTTTCATTTTCATCCCAGGGCCGGGCGATAAGATCGCGCAAGTCGCCAAAATGAGGGCTTTCCATTAATCCTTGTTCGCGCATCCAGCGGTCATTGTAGACTTTGCTTAAATAACGGTTACCGGTATCGGCAGCTAAGGTTAGGACTTTTTTAGGAACCGTTTGTTCGCGACAGTATCTCAGCGCGGCAGCCAGTAGTGTGCCAGTTGAAGAACCGGCCATAATACCCTCGTTGTGCAGTAATTGCCTGACAGTATGAAAGCTTTCTGTATCACTAATCGCGAAAGCCTTCTCAACCCGGCTAAAATCGGAAATATCCGGCAGAAAATCCTCGCCGATACCTTCCACTTTCCAAGAAGCTGATTTGTCTTGATAACTACCGGTATTAATATACTCAGTAAGAATTGAACCTTCAGGGTCAGCTAAAATTAATTCCAGATCAGGGGCGTGTGCGGCAGCCCATGCTGATATTCCCGCCAGCGTCCCGCTTGAACCGGCACCCAGCACAATCGCATCGAGATCGGCATCCATTTGCCGCCAAATTTCCGGGCCAGTACTTTGCTCATGCGCGGCAGGATTTGACGGATTGGAGAACTGGTTTACAAACCAGGCTCCTTTAGCATCGTCATTT
Source organism: Oceanospirillales bacterium (assembly GCA_003232965.1). GTDB lineage: Bacteria > Pseudomonadota > Gammaproteobacteria > Xanthomonadales > SZUA-36 > SZUA-51. The sequence continues at coordinate 4,062 of QIKG01000238.1, read as the reverse complement.
TCGCCTACCTTAGCGTTAATCTCTTCCGCCAAGCTGCGGCCTAAATCCAAATAATACGCTGGGTGACCACGGGCGACATCCGAGCGAGTCATCACCACTTCCGCACCCATGGCTTTGAGCACTGCGATTTTTTCATGGCTCATCTTGTCCGGAATCACCAGCAACAAACGATAACCTTTCTGGGCTGCTACCAATGCTAAGGCTAAACCGGTGTTACCGGCAGTACCTTCAACAATTGTCATTCCCGTGCGTAAGTCACCGCGGGCTTCAGCATCTTCAATTAATTTCAAACCGATACGGTCTTTGACCGAACCACCAGGATTTTGTAACTCAAGTTTAATATAGAGCTCACAAAGCCCCGTATCGAAGTGGTTTACCCGCACAATGGGCGTTTCCCCGATTAACTCAAGGATATTGTTATATACCGCCATAATTTATTTTATTTCCGAAAAATGAAAAAAATGCGACGAACCTAGGGTCGCTACCCCAGGTTCGTCACATTAGATTATAAAAGAATTTTGTTGGGTGGTAGTGATTAACTCATCATTCGTTCAAGATGGTCTTTGCACTGCAGCTTTTCTTTTTTCATTTGATGTAACGCGACTTCATCAACGGGCCTTCTATTTGAATCCACATCAGCCACCTGCCGCTCAAGCTTTTGATGCTGTTTGTAAACTCTGCTAAATTCGATGTTTTCGTTGAGTAAAGATTTCAATTGATCCTGACGGTTTTCAAACATATTCGTCTCCTGTTTTTTATCAATTAATTACAGCCATAAAAAAACCGCAACAGCGAACTGTGCGGTTTTAGATATGCTCATTCCGGATAAAGACACAGCCACAGATAATCACTACCTGATTGTACCCTGCGTATTTCATACGCTGAAAACCTTTCTGTTAATACTAATAATCTTCATATCCTGTGAATAACATTACTCCAAATTGATCAAGACTTCAAGTGCATTTGAGAGGATCTCGGTTGAGCGCAGAGTGGGCATTTATACCCACGCGTAATAATTAAAACTTCACGCAACAACGACATGGGAGCGGCTTGTATCAATATCCAACTTGTCATCTGGGCGTGAATCTTCAACCTCGCGGATGATGGCGATACCGGTCAAAAAATCACCAAAAACAATGGTGTTGATGCTTTTTTGTTGTTGTCATTCATAGCCAATACCCTCTTCCTTCTCTATTTTTCATTTTAATAGTTATCAAAAGCCAGCTAAGATAAAAAGAGCCTCTTGAGCCCTGGTCAGTGGATATTCACTGGGCAGGCGCATCACCCCAGCACATTATCTCTATGCTTTTCCATGAAAATCAATTACCCTCATAGGTGGCAGCAGAAGGGCTATTTTTTGTTTTCTCATCCCGCCGAGAGTATTGGGACGGGTTTTTAAACGTTATTTCAGAGGTTGAATTATGCAAATTTTACGCACTCCAGATGATCGCTTTGACAACCTACCGGACTACCCCTTCAAAGCAAACTACCTAACGATAAACGACCGTGCGGATGATACCGCGATCAGAATTCATTATGTGGACGAAGGTGATCCGGCCGCGCAAGCCGTGTTGATGCTGCATGGCGAGCCCTCATGGAGTTTTCTGTATCGAAAAATGGTGGCGCCCTTCGTTGACTCCGGCTACCGGGTGTTAGTACCAGACTTGCCGGGCTTTGGTAAATCCGACAAACCGGCAAAACGCAGCGACTACACTTATGCCCGGCATTTGGCATGGCTACAGGACTGGCTACGGGCGATAGATTTGACAAACATTGTCCTGATTTGTCAGGACTGGGGTGGCCTACTCGGCTTACGCCTGATTGCCGATGAACCCGAACGCTTTGCACGGGTAGTCACCACCAACACCATGTTACCCACTGGCGACCATAGCCCCGGTGAAGCTTTTACCAATTGGCAAAAGTTTTCTCGAGAAGTGCCTGTTTTTCCAGCAGGTCAAATTGTACAAAAGGGCACAGTTGCGGGACTCAGCGAGGCAGAAATTGCGGCCTATGACGCACCCTTCCCGGATGAGTCATTCAAAGAGGGTGCCAGGCAGTTTCCAACCCTCGTTCCAGCCACACCCGATAACCCGGAAAGCCAGGCCAACCGTGATGCCTGGAAAGTTCTAATGGCATTTGAAAAACACAGCGACCCTATCACTGGTGCTGCTGCACCTATTATTCAAAAGCTTATCCCCGGTTGTAAGGGACAGCCCCACACCACTTTAATAAATGGCGGTCACTTTATCCAAGAGGATTGTGGTGAAGAACTGGCGCAGGTGGTGTTGAAATGGTTATTTTCATCTGGTTGTCGTCCCGGCCTCTGAGCCGGGGTCTCCCTGGGCTTTCGTACAACTCTGGTTGAGGTTCTGCTTAAATCCAGCAGGCTGAAGTGGTTCTTTATTTTATCCAGCAAAATCACATCAACCCGGCGGTTGTTGCTGCGCCCTTGGTCTGTATCGTTGCTGTCGATTGGAAAATCTTCGCCCAAGCCCAAAGTCGTTAAACGTTTTGCTGATACTCCGCGGCCAACTAGAGCGTCCCGCACAGCGTTAGCGCGGTCAGTCGAAAGTTTAATATTCGCTGCCGCTGAACCGACTGAATCGGTATGCCCTTCAATTCGGATTTTCTTATCCGGCTCACTTTGCAGAAGCTCGATAACTTCATCCAGGTTTTCCATTGCTGATGTTTTTAGCTGACTATGGCCGGATTTGAACAGTACATCACCGAGGGTAACTACAACACCGGATTCCGTATGGCGAAGCTGCATATTTGCTAATTGCCGTTGCAGGGTTTCATTTTGTTGGCCGGCGAGCTTGGCTTCCTGGCGTGCCAGTTCTACTTGCACAGCTTGGGCATCAGCCAAATTGCGTGCAGCTTTGGCTTCTGCACGGGCATTCTCAGCAAAACTGTCTGCCTGCTGACGGGAAACTTCAGCGGCTGCCGCCAGCTGACTGTTATATTCCGACTCTTCCGCCATCGCCGCATGCATCATCCGGGTGCGCTCTGCTTCTCGTCGGGCACTGCCTGCTTCCAGCGTTTGTGCTTTGAGTAACATTTTATTTTGTTCGTCATCCAGTGCTAAATAATCAGCCGCCAAACGCTCACGCTCCGCCAGTGCACGGGCAATGCGAATGCGACGATCTGCCATATACAGCAGATGATCGTGGCGATCTTGATTTTGTCCCGGTTGCTCGGCTTCCCGCAAAGCTCGCTCGGCATCTCCAAGCGAAAGAGGTGCATATTTACCGAGTTCCGGATCTGATTTGAGTGTATCCAGCGAGCCGCGCAAGCGTTCCAGCGCCAGATTCTGCTGGGGAACAGTAGCGCAGGCAGTTAACCCTGCCATTAAACCCAGCAATAAAATGTTTCTAAAAAGATGAGTGCGGGCAGGCATTATTCAAACTCCCCCGCATAGGTCTGTTGTAATGATTCCAATAACTTGGCGTTATCTTTGCGTTTCTGGCTCACCCTATCGCGGGTTTTTGCCAACTGTGAACGGGCAATGGCAAGTTCTGCATTTATTTCTGCCTGTTCGATTAAAAAATTAGCATTCGGAGATTTACTTAAGCCCGAGGCTTCAGACGCTGCCCGTGCCTGGGCGAGGCGTTCCTTTGCGTGGGTTAACTCCGTAGGTGCATATTCTCCAGCGCCAATTTTTTCAGCCTGCTTAATCACCGCCTCAGCCGTTGCAAATGCACGCGGTTGAGGTTGAGGAGTGCTTACGCATGCGCTGAGCAATACGCTTAGGCAAATTATGACGGTAATCTTGAAAAGATAATTATTCATTGCTCAGATTTACTCATTGCTTAGATTCAGGCCTTAGGATGTTATCGCGTCCGGCTGATTTTCCGGTAGTGCGTTCAGGAATGCAGGAAGTTTACGACAATATTCAGTGATTGTCCTGATTCGTGGAAACTCCTGGAGGTCGCAAGCGAATCGTTCGGCATTGTACATTTGTGGAATCAAGCAGGCATCTGCATATCCCGGGGCATCGCCATAACAGCAAAGCCCGCTGAATGGACTATTTTCCAACTGGCTTTCTATGGCCCTGAAACCGGC
>QIKG01000247.1 GCA_003232965.1 Oceanospirillales bacterium | reverse complement strand
ACCGGAGAAGCCGCCGCCACCTGAACCCGAACTACTGCCGGGCGGGCTTGAAGACTGAGTGACCGCTGATGACAACTGACTTCCCAGAGTATCACCCATATTACTAAGAAACCCCAGTTGCCCAAGACTACTTACCTGATAACCGTTATACCAAGTCGGCTTATATATATTTGCCTGCCCACTGCCATCAGTAAGCGCCTGCGCCAAGTTGTTTTTGAACTGATCACTCCAGTCATTCTGCACGCCCAAGGCGAAAGCAAAAGGCAGGAAAGTTTCAAAAACCTCGGGGCTTAATTCCGGAGACTTCATGCGGTTAAGACGCTTGCTCTCTGCTGTCTCAAGGTACATTTTTAAGCCTTCTATTTCATCCAGCACCTTACGCCCGGAATAAGTCGGAGCACAGAGTAAATAGGCGAACAAAATAATCGTTAAAAAACTTATAACTATAAAGGGAATCATCACCAAGGCCGGCGGCGGGCCCAACAACACCATCGCAATTACCGTGAGCACCACGATGCCTACACCGGGCAGCAAGTGAGCGCTATTGGTTTTAAACAGCTTGTTGTGATATTCCTTTTTCAGGGCGATAGCCAATGCATGCTTGGCTTGCCCGAGTACCTTATGTTGCTTTTGGTCCAGTTCTATTGAGCCGGCCCCATCTACAAACAGGGCATCCAGCAAGGCCTGCTCCCCCCGGCTTAAAGCGCGAAAACGCGCGCTGACATCGCCTCTTTCGACTTTTTCGACTTTTTCCAGAGAGTATTCTTTTTTCTCAGGGTTGTTGATCCGCACATGACCTTTAACTGCCAGACTGATAATTGCAGCACTCATGGCTTTATCATCAAAGCCCATATTCTGCACATAATGAACGGCCGCCGGTGACAAACCAGAAGGTGCTTTAAATCGTGGAATAATTGTCCCGGGGCGTGGGTCACGACCAACCTTATTCCATATCCATAAAAACCAGACCAGCAATGATAACAAACCTAAAAACGCCGCTAATATTGCGGCATTATCCCGCAACATCCGTTGATATTTTTGTAGTTGTGTTGGCTCGGTAATAATACCTTTGGGGAAACTCATAACGATGGTAAAACCGTTTTTTGGCGCTAGGCTTTTGCTGGTTTCAAACCAGGCACCGCCCTCCAAACTACCAGATTGTGCGTCCTGCTCTTTAGCGCCATAACTACCGGTGTAGTATTCAGTTTTGATACTCTCAGCAGCGACTTGTTCCGGGAGTACAACCTTTACCTCTGCTCTGTCGATCGGAAACACCCAGTCCGGGCCGATGGCATTCCAATAGAGTTCATCATGTCCTGCAAAGAACCCCAACTGGTAGTTGGTGCGGTAACTTATCGTATAAATGTGCCGGCCCGATGGCGCCAGTGTGCTTTTACTGCCAAGATATAGGCGTTTGTAATTTCGATTATCACTTAGCTTATTGGCTACCGCTACACCATCCAGTTGCGTTGAGATGACTTCAAAATCAACCTTGTATTTAAGCCCCTGCTGGTCTTTGTAGTGCACCGGAAAATCACGATAAATACCGTGCTTGATATTCACTCCTTCAATATTTACATCGATAGTTTCAGTTACCAGCATGGAACCATCTTTCTGAATGGAAATATCAATCAGATACTCATGGATGCGCTCTTCGGCAGCAGCGGATGCTATAAAGAAAAAGCTTAGTAGTGCCAGCCATAGTTTCATAGTGATACCTCCACAGCCTGCCGTTGGCTGGCCAATTCAATTTCAAAGAAGTCCGCAATTTTAAAGCCAAATGTTGTGGCCAATAGATTGCTAGGAAAGCTTTCAACTAGAATGTTGTTATCGCGTACCGCACCATTGTAATAACGCCGTGCATATTGCAGGTGGTCTTCAACTTCCACCAGTGCTTCATGTAACTGGCGGAAGTTTTTATCAGCTTTAAGATCCGGATAGGCTTCAGCAACGGCGATTAATTTTTTAATCTGTCCGCTGATTAAAGATTCATTGGCACCCCGTTGTTGAACCGGCGTATTAGTGTCGGCACGCAAACGGACGATTTCTTCCAATGTACCGGCTTCATATTCTTTATAGGCTTTGACCAATTCCACCAAATTAGGAATTAAGTCAAATCGCCGAGTCAGCTGAACATCAATTCCAGCCCAAGCCTCGGCTACGATATTGCGTTGCCGTATTAATTTGTTGTAGATAACAATCGCGGCAAAAATAAGCGCGATAACAATTAGAATAATCCAGAACATGATATCCCCTCAGCCTGATTCACAATAGAGATAATTTAACATGTTCCGCTTGTTTTAGAATGTGCCAGAAGTGTACTCATATCCCCAAACACCAATGCGTTAGGTAGGGTGGGCATTTATGCCCACGCAGCGAAATTATAAATATTTGAAAAAACTCGGCTTGGCTGGCTTTTACGCGTGGGCATAAATGCCCACCCTACGCCGGGGCTTTAATAGTTAGGCTTAAATAGTGCTTAAACCAAGATATCGGCCAATAATTCACGCGCCTGCTTAGGTTCCTTAACCTCTACGGCTACCAGTGAACAATCGCCCTGATGCCCTACAATATGCACTGCGCGCGCTGCAATTCCAGCATCACTCATACGCCGGGACAGCTGTGCCAAAGCACCGGGTTTATCCTCCATCCACACAACCAAGTTACGGTGTGCTATCACCTGATAATCAGCATCCTGCAGTGCCAGATAGGCGGCTTCATAGTCCACCGGAACAAACTTGAATACCGCTGAAGAGCCAACAGTATTACCAGAAAAATCATATAAGTTGATTTGTTTCCCGGCCAGTAGTTCGGTAATTTCTGTCATTAAACCGGGGCGGTCGGCGGCGATCACCGTCAAAGTGCGTAATTCGTCATTCATGCGTTTGCTCCATCAAAGTAGCAGTATTTTCAGCTTTTATTTCTGCTGCCAAAGACTCTATTTGTGCTCGGGAGATATTCGGCATACAGACCAGGTGTGAAATGCCGTTTGCGCTAGCCAGTTGCCAATGCTCCCGAATAGCCGCGGAAGGCTGCGGAAAAATAACCGTAAAAGCATTATCGTTACGCCAGGCTGAAACTCCAACCTGCTGTAAACACTCAACCGTAAAAGCTGCCGTTTCCAGTGCTTTGCTGGCGCGTTGCTGCAGACCCTGCTCACCGGCGGTTTCGATAGCCTGCCACAACATTAAGGGTGAAAAACCATTGCGCGAACCGGTCACTGTAGTATCGCGCCCGCCAATATAGGAAATTGTTCTGGAGATGCGTTCCACATTATCTTTTAAAGCCAACACTATGCCGCAGGGAATTGGTGAGCCAATAAATTTATGCCCAGAAATAGAAATAGAATGGGCGCCATCGGCAAAATCCCAGTGATTCTGGTGCTGGATAAATGGCAGATACCCACCTGAAAGCGC
>QIKG01000065.1 GCA_003232965.1 Oceanospirillales bacterium | reverse complement strand
GATGAAAGCAATGTCGGCCAACTGCTAAAAGCCTGCACTGAAACCATGAATATTCACAATATTAATACTGAAACTATTGGTTTACATCGTATTTATCTTGATGCCGTTAAAAAACATAAGGAGTTGGTCAATGCCTAGTCCATTATTAACCGTGGCCCGATGGGAGTTTTTCCGCTATTTTAAATGGAAAGGTGAGATTTTCACTCTGGTACTGATACTGGTTTTGTCCGGCTTGAGCTTCAGTGGTAAAGAGTTAATCAGCAAATTCAGCAGTTCGAAATCCATTGAAATTGCTGTTATCGATGATCTTGGCGTTACCTTGCCTGAAGCAGATGCTAGTCGCTTTACTTGGACTCGAGCTAAACAAGCGGACCGGCCAGCTTTAATGCAAAGACTCGCAGATAATGATCTCGGCGGCATTCTACGCATTGAAAACTCTACTACGAGCACGATTACCGTGTTTGAAAATGCCTCTTGGCAAGACGAATTACAATCAACCTTAAACCAACTACTGCTTGATAAACGCTTAGAGAGTGCGCAAATAAGCCCTGCTGATTTCTATCTGCTAAACCAACCCGTTGTTTTAGAAGTTCAAATTCATGAACTAGGCAATCTACCCAGCAGCAAATCAGAAAAAATGTTCGTCTTTATCGGTTTAGCCTTGATGTTACTCGGTGTATTTATGAGTTTTAGCTATATCTTTGTTTCAGTCACCAGTGAAAAGCAAATGCGTGTGACTGAGCAGGTTATCTCAGCCATAGCACCACAAACCTGGATTGATGGTAAGTTGTTGGGGTTAACTGCGATGAGCTTGAAAAGCATTATCACCACTGCCATAACAGCAGTGCTTGGCATTATCGTGTTTGCTAAATTTACCAATTCACCCAATTATTTAGCGAGTTTTGAAGGTTCATTTATCACATTTGGCCTGATTGCTTCCTTCGCCCTAGCAGGTCTGTTGTTTTGGAATTGTTTTATGATCGCTATTGCTGCAATGGTTGAGGATCCCAATACATCGACCAAAACACCGGTGATGTTACTGCCTCTTCTGGCTGTATCGGTAGCGTTTTTTGCCATCTCCGAGCCGAACAATATCGTGGTGCAAATCTTAAGCTTTTTGCCGATAACCTCAATGGGCGTTATGCCGGTTCGAATGGTGATGGGTACAGTCGATATGTGGCAAGTCATTGTGTCATTGTTGCTACTAATCGTTGCTGTTGTTTGGACCAGGAAATTTGCTAGTAAAATCTTCCGCCTTAGTATGTTGATGTACGGTAAAGAACCCCAGTGGAAAGAAGTCTGGAAATGGATCAGGCAGAGTTGATAAAGACACCCTCTGGCAGACACCAGAGGGCATTTGAAGCCAGTTAACTACCGTGCAGCGTTCGAATTCATAATTGAATTTCTACCACTGTCATGAAGCTGAGACATATCACGCATGTCATCGGTATGACACTGACCGGTTCTATGTCCACGATTCGAAGCACCTGATAGTTGACCCCTAGATCTTTCTACCACACCATCTTCTGGGTCTGACAAGAACCAATCGCTGGCCAAGCTGCAGTAGTCATAACGCCACCATTTATCGGTGAATGATGTCGTGTAATAGTTAACTTTACTTCTGGCCCAAGTCGGAATACCTGACAACCAGGCGCTAGCCCCAGAGGTAGTTAAGTTACTATTGTAGCCACAGCCAACGCCAAATATGCTACCAATGGCCGCTAGGTTGCCTCCTAATGGAGTACCTTGATAAGGGGTGCCTACAGTTTGAATCAAGCGACCAAAACCAGCGTCATCCAAACCACTCCAGTAGTATGTGTATAGGTGTAACGCAGCCGCGCCACCTTGTGAGTGAGCGACTATACCGAATGAGCTATAGTTATCACCGAAGGTATCAATCAATTGAGCAAACTGATCATGAGAACGGTTCTGGTCTAGGTCAGAAAATTTAATGCTATTGCTAAACTGCGACTGTACTGGAGCCCATACATCACTGGAACAATAACCATGTACCAACATCAACTTAGCCCCCTGTGATTGTAATTTATCAGCACTGGATTTATTCAAGTAACTTGTACCTTCTGGCTTCTCACCTTTCAGCATCGACTCGGTAATAACATCTTGAAAACTTAATTTAGATCCCTCAAAAAGCAGTTTAGAAGTCTCTTGTACCGTGGGAAGGGTTAATTCCAGCCGTTCAATATTGAGTAAACTAACATAATGAGTAGTGTCTTCAATACGAATATTCCTTAACTCGAACGGTGCCTGAACAGCTTTTGCAAGTAACCATCGGTCATCCAGCTGTAACTTGATTTTCCCGTCACTAGCATCGGCGATAGTAGATACCCATGAAACAGGTATTAACTTTCTATTTTTACCATTTGCTAGTGTTCCCCATACCTCAGCCATTACCCGAAAGCGCCTATCATCTTTAGCTGTACTTAAAGCAAAGTCGAGGTTGATTTTATGGCCGTTTGCATAACTCCCTTCAGCAGAGTCGCCGCTGAGCTCTAAATCCGAATAAACGATTGGTATTGTATGCTCAGCCGTTCGATAAAATGGTTTAGCTCGTGGTGTTATTCCCCTCGATACTACTTGAACTTGATACATGCCTTCTTGCTCGGCGGTAAATTCAGCATAAAACTCACCATCTCTGGCGACCTTATCAGAACCTAAACCATCATCAAGCATCTTGACTCTAAAAGTACTGCCATCCGGTGAAGTGACTTTTAAATATGCGTGCTTAATTAGGCTTAGATCCTGTCGAACAACAGTAAACTCAGAATCATCAGTAAATGCATTGGCATTAATGCTTATAACATCACCAACTAATTGGCCATGTGAACTGACATAAGACTTCAATCTATACGGGCTATCGCTGCTCACCAAAAGATAAGCTTCTGTTGCGCTAGCTTGAGCACTTGAAATTTGAAATTTATAGCTGGATGATCTACTTTTGCGCATACTAAACTCGGTTGCAGGCAGTTGCACCGCTCCCATACCAAAAGCTAGATCTTGCTCAGTGAACAACTGGGTATTCGAAACTAAATCCTTGCTAGAGTTATGTCCATTGATATCTATTTGCCATTGTTGCTGATCGCCATTTGGCGTAAACAACAGAGCCCTGGGGTTTTCGCCGTCAATTGAAATTTTCTTTTGCCATTCGTAGCGCCCCTTATTTGGAGCCAGATCAATCGAAACCATGGCGCTTTTAGAAATTATTGCTAACGCTTCCGGGTTAACCTTCTGCATCAATTCAATTTCCTCAGCTGGGCCCGCTAAATGCTTTGCTGTTGGTGAATTAGCCGCCAAAGCTACGCTTGAAGTTAAACTGACATAGAAATACATAGTAATTTACACTTATTCATTAAAAACCTCTTTTATAAATTTGCGTCTATAAGGTATCCAACAAACTACAATTTATTATTTATGTGTTGACATATAAAAAGCTGTAAAGAAAGTTGAGAGTCTCAAAGGCGCTGGTTAAAAAAATGATTCAAGTTTCAACAAACAAAATATGAATCGCCTTAGGCAACTTACTACAAAACTTACTACCTGTCGAACTATACGTTTGTATAATGTGGAATTAGTTTGAAATAGACTGAGTTTTTTATAAATAATAGAATAAATATTTCCTCAGTGACTTGGAGAAATTACATCAACATCTGTCCTTATTAGTTATTTATGTGGTTTATAACCAGAACTACTAAGTCAATCCAATAGC
>QIKG01000268.1 GCA_003232965.1 Oceanospirillales bacterium | reverse complement strand
CAACGATTAAAATTTCAGGCTGCCATTCGTTAAGAATTTTTTCAATAGCCGGCCAAAGCGTGTTTTTTTGATTTGGCAATACACACAATGAGCTTGCCGTTGCCGATACGGTTTGTCCGCTGGCAATGCCAATGCGTTTACTACCAAAGTCAAAACCTAGAACAATACCAGCGGTCATGCTTAGGCCTGACCCACCCCATGATGAACCTGATCGATGTCGATACCTAATTTACCGACAGCTTTTTCCCAGCGCTGGAAGGTTGGCTGGTTAAAAATAATATCGGAATCCATATCCACAGTCAGCCAGGCATTTTCACGCAGCTCATGTTCCAGTTGTCCCGCTGTCCAGCCAGCATAACCCAAAGCGACTAGGTATTTTTCCGGGCCGTCACCAGCAGCGATAGCAGCCAGTACATCCCGGGATGTAGTAACCATCATGGTATCACCGAGCACCATTGAGGACTCCCATTTTTTCTCCGGGCTATGGAGAACAAAACCTCGTTCCGGATGCACCGGGCCACCATGGAAAACGATTTGTTCAGAAATTTCAGCAATATCGCAATCGATATTCAGAGATTTAAAAACCTCCAGTAAAACCATATCTGTAGGTCGGTTTACTGTGATTCCTATCGCACCTTCCTCATCATGCTTGCACAGTAGCGTCACTCCGCGAATAAAGTTCGGGTCGAGCATGCTCGGCATAGCCACCAGCATTTGCCGTTGCTGCTGCGGTAATTCTGGGCTGTCCTGTGAGCTGCCGTCAGTGTCTGTTTGTTTAGTATCCATAGTCTTTAATATGCGGTTTTTCAAGTGAAGTACTGCGGCATTATTTATCTCAACTACGCGGTGAAAATCGCCAGGTACGGGTGATATGCAGGACATCAACATCTTTGGAGATGTTGGCAGGCAATGGTGAATACGGGGCGGCAATCCGGACTATTTCCATTGCGGCTTCATCCAGCTCCGGCATGCCAGATGAGCGTTTCAAGGTGATGCTTTCAACACTGCCATCCTGATAAATACCCACAATCAATAATAAATCACCGCGCAATTTTAATTTCCTAACGGCTTCGGGATAATGCAAGTTGCCCACCCTTTCGACCTTGGCGACCCAGGCTTGCATATAACTGGCGTATTCATATTTGCGCGTATTGGCAGAAACAAATTTACGCCGTAGGTTTTTTGAATGCCACTCGGCATTCCGGCTTTGTTCCGGCAATAAACGCGCCATTTGCTGAATTTGGGTCATTAACTGCTCGGCGGTAGGCATATCCAGAGCCTCATTTTCCACCTGCTCCGTTTGTGCCTCGGTCGTCTGTTCTGCAGTGTTACTAACGATAACATCCTGCTCGGTAAAGCTGGCTTCGGGTGCGCCGACTTCTGCGCTAATTTCAGCCTCAGCTGTCTCCAAGCTGGGCAGCGGGGGTTTTACCTTCTGTGCCGGGCGCAAATTTTCCTCATTGGTACCGCCGCCTCGCTGATCAGCCTGAGCTAAATAGTCTGCTTCTTCAGGTTTCTCTTCTGACTGCCAATTCACAAGGACCACATCCAGGTGCTGCGCTGGATCAGCAAATTTCTCACTAATCATCTGAAAGCCAACCACAAGAACAATAAAAGCATGAACTGAAAGCGCGGCTAACAACGCCACCATCATCGGGTTATGATGCCAGGGGATTTCCGGCTCAAAAATATCCGTTGTCATCAGTCCATCTACCTACTTATGATCTTCCTAGTTGATTTTCTATTTCTGCAAATAGCTGTGCGGCGATGTCCAGCCCATATTCGGCATCAAGCTCACGAATACAAGTTGGGCTGGTAACATTTACTTCAGTTAGGTAATCGCCAATTACATCAATACCAGCAAATAATATACCGCGTTTTTTAAGTTCGGGCCCAAGCTCAGCCGCAATCCAGCGGTCTCTATCACTCAAAGGCACACCGACACCCCGCCCGCCAGCAGCCAGGTTTCCACGAAAGTCATCCGCGCCGGGAATTCTTGCCAGCGCATAATCTATGGGCTCACCATTAATCATCAAGATACGTTTATCACCTGCTATGATTTCCTCAATATAGCGTTGCACCTGCATTAACTCCCCCTGCTCGCCAGACATAGTTTCAAGGATAACATTCAGATTGGGGTCACCACGGTTTAGTTGAAAAATGGAGTGCCCACCCATACCGTCCAGTGGTTTAACTACCGATTTTCCATGCGCATCAACGAAGGCACGAATGTCATTCACATCCCGACTTACCAACATCGGCACACAGCACTGGGGAAACCAGGTTGTAAATAGTTTCTCATTAGCATCCCGTAGGCTTTGGGGTTTATTGACCACTAATACGCCCGCTTTCTCCGCGAGATCTAAAATAAGCGTGGAATAAACAAAATCCATATCGAAAGGCGGGTCTTTACGCATTAAAATTACATCAAGTTCAGCCAGCGGGGTCTTTACCGCCTCGCCCCGCTGAAACCAATCGGCAGGATCATCTTCAACCCGCAGTGATTGCATCCGCGCCATGGCTACCCCATCTGCAATATAAAGGTCAGGAACTTCCATATAAAACAAGCTGTGACCACGCGACTGAGCACTCAGCAACATAGCGAAACTAGAGTCTTTGACAATCTTAATCCGCTCGATTGGATCCATAACAATGCCAATTTTTAAAGACATACCCGGCTACTCCTACACCAACAAAGGCTGGCTAATATTGAAATTATCTCACGATATCAGGTCTATTTAAGTAGTATTTTAAGTCCAATTGTAATTCAGGTGTTGTCATCAGACCGATAAACTATGGCCTATATGTATATTGGTGTCTGAAGAAAAGCACCATCCCAGCTAAGTAATTTACTGGTGAATGGATCAAATAACTCAGCATCAGCACGATAATTTCAGACAGGTACATATTTCGGACGGCTCATAGGGACCGTGAACCAGCATTCCATGGAGAAGGAAATCCATTGAGTTTTTATCAAAACATTGCATGTGAACCAATTTCTCAGGCGGCTGCATGAGTGCTGCCCTGAAGGTTCTTCGCTCTGCTGAAAGTATGCTGCGCAAAGAAGGTTATGAAGTTGAAACCTCGGAAGACGGTTTTGACGCCCTTTCAAAAATCGCACGAATCAGACCAGATGTGGTATTTGTCGATATTATGATGCCACGTCTTGATGGCTATCAAACTTGTGCCATTATTAAAAATAATGAAGAATTCAAACACACCCCCGTGATAATGCTAACCAGCAAAGACGGCCTGTTTGACAAAGCAAGGGGGCGAGTAGTCGGCTCCGACCTTTACCTGATTAAACCGTTCACCAAAGAGGAACTGCTCAACGCAGTGAGTGAACATACGAATAATAAATAGATTTAACAACGACCTGGGGAGGTCAGAAAGAAATATGCAAGAAGGGAGTGCATTAAATAATTCGTTCCGGAAGCTGATGGAATACCATCAGCGCAGCTTGGATTTTGAAAAAACCGGGCCCGCGGAACAAAAGCAGACTACTAACTGGTCTGGAGTAATCTTTCGTTCGGGAGATTATCGATTGATCTGTGGCATTGATGAAATCAATGAAATCCTAGATATACCTACCATTACCCCGATACCACTTTCTCAGCCCTGGCTACTTGGCCTTGCGAATGTTCGTGGAAATTTAATCAGTGTCTGCGATCACATGTGGTTTTTGACCGGCGTGCGATCACCCATTACCACCCATAGTCGGCTACTGCTGACCGATGTGACCGGACACTCGGTTGCTCTGCTTGTAGACGAAATTTTTGGCCAGCGCCATTTAAACACTAAAAATTCGAGCACCAGTAAAACCTATAAAAAAACCCCACTTTCTAGCTGTGTCAGTAACGAATACATGGCCAGCGATGAAGCTTGGGGCGTACTTGATATGCGCAAACTCTTGACCAACCCAAAATTCACCACAGGTTCAATTAAATGATGACTTTTTCTATAACCCAGCCGCAACTTAACGGCGTTTTCATCGACTTGTACACGGAGTCAAAATAATGGCTAAGTTTAATCCCAACCCATCCGGCGATCGTAATACCACAATGTTGGTACTCGGTAGTGCCCTGATTATCGTGATTCTCTTTGTTGTCTGGAACTTCTGGCAACTGAATAGAAGCACCCAGCATCAGACGCAATACATCGCCCTGACTACCAATGCACAAGTATTGTCGCAACAGGTGGCTAAATCAGCGGCTGAGGCAGCTACTGGCAACCTCGATGCCTTCGATGAGCTTAAAGTAGCACGCGAACAAATTGATGCTGACTTGCAAACTTTGCGTAGCGGTAATGATGCCGGCCTGCCAGCAACACCTGCAGCTGCAACCGAGCAATTGTCCGAGCTTGAGCTGACCTGGAGTCGAATCAACAACAGTACGGGAACGGTGCTTGACCGAACGGACCTAGTCCTGGACCTTTCCGATGCAGCGATTAATTTTGCCGCCTCAATCCCCCAGCTTCAATCTAAGATTGATCAAGTCACCCGCTTACTTACCCAAACCCGGGCACCGTCAACCCAGGTATTTGTTGCCGGTCGCCAGTTGGTATTATCAGATCGCATGCTACGCCGCGTAAGTGACATCCTTAAAGGTGGTGAGGGTGCTGTTTCCGCGGCTGACAACTTTAGTCGCGATGCTGCATTCTTCGAATTGGTGCTCAACGGCCTGATGAACGGCGATGAATCGCTAGGTATTACAGCAGTACGAAACCCCCAAGCGTTGGAATTGCTGGGCGAAATCTCGCAGTTGTTTGATGAATCAAAAGCCGACATTGATCTTATTCTTTCCTCATCCAGTGAATTATACGAGGTGCGTAGTGCCGCTGATGAAATCCTGTTGGATACTCAGGATATGTTCGATCAAGCAAAAGAGCTTTCCACTACTTATGCCGCACTGGGTGATACCCGGATGCTGCCATCAGTTACCGCCGGCCTGATCGGCTCTATAGTAGCGGTTGCTCTACTGGTGTTGTTAGGCATTGGCCAAATCGGTGCAACCCGCCGGCGCGCCGAGAAAGACACTGTAGAAAACAAACGCAACCAGGAGGCTATTTTCAGCCTGCTGGACGAAATGAGTTCACTGGCCGAGGGCGATCTGACTGTGCAGGCTACCGTCACAGAAGATATTACCGGCGCCATTGCAGACTCGGTAAACTTTGCCGTTGAATCCTTGCGTGACTTGGTTATGGATATTAATAACACTGCAAAAACCGTAGCCAACTCTGCTCAGGAAACACGCGCCACAACCAATGTGCTGGCTGAGTCTAGTGTCGCTCAGGAAAAACAGATCGGTTCGGCAACCGAGGCTATTAATAATATGTCAACATCGTTTGACGAAATGGCCAAACGCTCACGCGAGTCTTCTGAAATGTCTCGGCGCTCAGTAGAAATCGCCTCCGAAGGCGCGAATAAGGTACGTGAAACCATTAAGGGCATGGATACCATTCGCGATCAAATTCAGGAAACATCTAAACGAATCAAGCGCCTGGGCGAGTCCTCGCAAGAAATTGGCGATATTGTTGAGTTGATTAACGGCATTGCCGAACAGACCAATATCCTCGCGCTGAACGCTGCAATTCAGGCGGCCTCTGCGGGCGGCGCCGGACGCGGCTTTGCGGTTGTTGCCGACGAAGTTCAACGACTGGCGGAACGCGCTACTAATGCGACCCGCCGGATTGAAACACTGGTAGAGACAATTCAAACAGATACCTCCGAAGCGGTTGAATCTATGGAGTCAACCACCACAGAAGTAGTACAGGGAGCCAAACTGGCAGAAGATGCTGGCTCCGCTCTGGATCAGATTGAAAGCGCCTCGCAGGACCTCTCAAATGTGATTCAAAAAATCGCGGGTGAAGCCCAGCGCCAATCACAATCTGCGGCGGAAGTTGCCACACTAATGGCCAGTATTCGGGAAATTTCAGTCAAAACATCTGAAGGTAGTAGGCAAACCGCTACATCGGTTGGTAATCTGGCGGAATTGGTACGCGAATTGCGTGACTCTGTGTCTGATTTCAAATTACCAGAAGATTGATACTTATTTTGCTACAAATGCAAACAGTGACCTATAACAACGAGCTGCTACTGGTAACAGTGCGGCCTGGTGGAAGATGACATGTGGCGTGAAGTTTCTAATCCTTATGCAGCCATAGGCTGGATACGAGAAGAGCTCAATAATCTGTTGCGACAGGTCAGGATAGGCCTGGAAGCTGCGGCTGAAGAAAATGATTTGAGCCTACTTGAAAATGCAGAAAATGCTCTGGAAAAACTCCATTTAACCCTGGAAATGCTGCGTAGTCCGGGTGCCAGTTTACTGGCAGATGAAATGCGAGGACTACTAAGTGCACTGCGCAATGACCAAATCGAGGATACTGACTCTAGTTGCGTTAATGCAGGCTTTGGTGATCGAAGATACTTACCTCGATCGCTTGCAAGCCGGGGGCAGCGATATGCCCTTATTGTTATTACCTGCTTTGAATGATTTACGCGCGGTCAGGAATCAAGCGCTGTTATCTGAGAGTATGTTATTTACCCCGGACTTAAGCGCCGTTGGCCCGCAGGAAATACCAAATTCAGAGAAACAAGCATCTGACCACTTAGCTGCAACCAATAAATGGCAAGAGCAATTTAGCCGTGCTTTAGCCAATCACCAGAAAAACCCTAAAGATAGTGCCCTTACTGAAAAACTGGTACAACAATCTAGCGAAATACAGGCAGGCATTAAAAGTTACCAACAAAAGCGCCTCTGGTGGGTTGCAACAGCCGTATTTAGCGGCCTGCAAAGCAAAGTAATTGACGCCAATATATCTTTACAAAGTTTGTTCCAGCGTCTGACTCACAGCCTTGATGAGCTTAAACAGGGCAACAGCAACAATGAACAAATAACGGGCTTAACCACCAGTCTGCTTTATTACCTCGCCCTTGCCAAAAGCGGCAATCCGCAAGTTGACAAAATCCGCGAAAGCTATCAGTTGGAACAGTTGGTTATGCCGGCAGATGAACTGGATCGGGTGCGAAGTGGAGTTCCCGGGCATAACCGTAAGCTTTTCGAATCGTTATCATCGGCTATCGGTGATGAATTTGAAATCATTAAAACCCGAATGTCTGAGCTGGAAGAAGGCATAACGGCAGATGATGAAAATCAAACTCCTCTGGATGCCCTGACAACTCGCCTTGCCGATACGCTGAGTGTACTTGGCTTGCAACAATCTACAGATACCCTGCGACAAGCCAGCAAGGTTCTCGCTAAAGCAAGAGAGGCTGGTAAACCACCCACAGATAAAGATCTGATTCAAATTGCCGGCGATATTATCAGCATTGAAAACACACTGGACAGGCATGTCAGCACTCTGGGTAGTGCCCGCGAGAGCCAAGCTGCCAGCACTGCAACACCCCAGTTGCCGGCGCATGAACTCTGGCAAATGATCGGCAAACTGCTGGGCGAATGTTTGACCTTACTTGGCAGCATCAAAGACCAAGTAAATGACTGGCTTTCCGGGGAGTTATCTGCGGATAATTATGCCAGTA
>QIKG01000016.1 GCA_003232965.1 Oceanospirillales bacterium | reverse complement strand
TTTTTTACAAATGTCTGATGCAGGTCCAAGTGTGGTTGAAATAGAGGCTTACTTTGCTAAGCGTAAAGTCTTATTATTTTCTGTACCAGGCGCATTTACACCTACCTGTTCAAACCGCCACCTTCCCGGATTTATTAATAAACGCGAAGAATTTAATCGATTAAATATCGATGCAATTGCCTGTACCGCAGTCAATGATAGCTTTGTTATGCATGCTTGGGGGAAATCCACCGGTGCTGATAATATCGATATGCTGGCAGACGGAAATGGAGCTTTTGTACGCTCCATCGGCCTGGAAATGGATGCTAGTGCATTTGAGATGGGCCAACGCGGCAAACGCTTTGCATTTATAGCTGACAACGGCATCCTTACTCATCTATTTGTCGAGGCTGCTGGTGAATTTCAAGTCTCATCAGCCGAACATATTCTTACAATCCTACAGCAAGAACCTAGCTAAAGCATCAAATTACAGAATTAAAAAAGCCCGGCCAGCCGGGCTTTTTCATTTACTGAACCAGCTTTTATTCGCTGGCTGAGTCTTCTTGAGCATCAGTAGATTCGGGCTGAACTTCAGCCTCTGAGTCTAAAACCTCAGAATCTGATAACTCATCATCTTCCGACGGCATCGATTCAATTCTCGCCAAACCGACAAGTTTTTCCGACTCACCAACTTTAATTAATGTAACACCTTGGGTATTTCTGCCAAGCGTCGAAATTCCCTCAACACCGGTTCTCACCAGCGTACCATTGTCAGAAATTAGCATGATATCGTCTTCATCCAATACCAGTTGAGCGCCGACCAAATGGCCATTGCGTGCAGATGTCTTGATTCCAATAACACCCATACCACCACGGCCTTGCACAGAGAACTCTTCCAACCTGGTGCGCTTGCCAAAGCCGCGCTCGGTTGCGGTAAGCACATCACCTTCGGTGGCCACTAACATGGAGACAACTTTTTCACCGGATTTAAGTTTGATACCACGAACACCGCGTGTTTGACGACCCATTGGGCGGGCATCGGTTTCATTAAAGCGGATGCATTTGCCGGAACTTGAGAACAGCATAATATCCTGCTGGCCGTCGGTTAAGGCAACTCCGATTAATGTATCGTCGTCCGGCAGTTCAATTGCCCAAATACCATTGGCCCGTGGACGGGAATACGCGGGCAAGATAGTTTTCTTAACGCTACCATTGGCGGTAGCAAAAAAGACAAATAAATCTTCAGAGAATTCACGCACGGGCAAAATAGCATTGACCCGCTCGCCTTTTTCTAATGGCAGCAGATTCACTATCGGCTTACCTCGGCTTATATGACTGGCCTGGGGAATTTGGTAAACCTTCATCCAGTGCACCTTACCCCGTGAAGTAAAGCATAGCATGGTGTCGTGGGTGTTTGCGACCCACAGTTGTTCGATAAAGTCTTGTTCTTTCATCTTGGTGGCAGACTTACCTTTACCACCGCGCCGTTGGGACTGATAACGATTTAGAGTTTGAGATTTTACATATCCGGCATGTGACAATGTCACCACCACATCTTCTTCGACGATAAGATCTTCAAGGCTTAAATTTAGCCGTGTTTGCAGAATTTCTGAACGGCGTTCATCACCGTATAATTCACGAATGGCTTCGAGTTCTTCGCGAATCACTTCCATTAAGCGCTCTGGGTCCTGCAGGATATTAAGCAGCTCACGCACTGTTTGTAGTATTTGCTCGTATTCTTCTGTGAGCTTGTCCTGCTCCAAACCGGTTAAACGGTGTAAGCGCAGATCGAGAATAGCCTGTGCCTGCTCAGTAGTTAACAGATAGCCGGATTTATGTAGACCATATTGCGCATCCAGATCCTCAGGCCGGGAGAGGTCTGCACCTGCCTGTCCTAGCAAGGCTTTAACCAAACCAGCCTCCCAATGCTTGGCCTGCAAGCGTTCCTTAGCTTCGGCGGGATTGGCTGAAGTTTTAACCAACTCTATAACTTCATCAAGATTTGCTAGCGCAATCGTCAAACCCTCAAGGGTATGTGCGCGATTGCGGGCTTTGCGTAGTTCAAACAATGTACGCCGGGTAACAACCTCGCGCCTATGGCGAATAAATGCGCTCAGTATCTGCTTAAGGTTGAGAAGTTTTGGCTGGCCATTGATTAAAGCAACCATATTAATGCCGAAGACATTTTGCATGGCTGTGTGCTGGTAAAGATTATTGAGTATGACTTCAGCAACTTCACCGCGTTTAAGGCCAATCACCATACGCATGCCGTCTTTATCCGACTCATCGCGCAAGACATTTATGCCTTCCAGGCGTTTTTCTTTAACTAGGTCAGCTATTTTTTCCAACAGCCGGGCTTTGTTTACCTGATAGGGTAATTCAGTGACGATAATATACTGCTTACCCGAAGATTCATCGGTTTCGATATGCGAACGGGCGCGCATATAGATACGGCCTTTACCCGTCTTATACGCCTCGACAATCCCGCTGGCACCATTGATAAAGCCAGCCGTCGGGAAATCTGGCCCAGGCAGAGTTTGCATTAACTCATCAATACTTAATTCTGGATTATGAATCAAGGCGATGGTGGTATCGATAACTTCGGTAATATTATGCGGCGGTATATTGGTTGCCATACCTACAGCAATACCGGAAGAACCATTGATCAGTAAAGTTGGAACCCGGGTGGGTAGAACTGAAGGTTCGTACTCGGACTCATCATAATTGGGGGTGAAATCTACGGTATCTTTATCTAGATCAGCCAGTAGCTCATGTGCGAGCCGGGTCATTCTAACCTCGGTATAACGCATGGCCGCAGCCGAGTCACCATCTACCGAACCAAAGTTACCCTGACCATCTACCAGCATATAACGCATCGCAAAAGGCTGCGCCATGCGAACGATGGTGTCATAAACCGCTGTATCGCCATGCGGATGGTACTTACCAATGACATCACCTACGACACGGGCGGATTTTTTATACGCCTTATTCCAGTCATTTCCGAGCACGCGCATGGCAAAAAGCACACGCCTGTGAACCGGTTTCAGACCATCTCGAACATCAGGTAAAGCCCGCCCCACAATTACGCTCATGGCGTAATCGAGGTAGGATTGTTTCATTTCATCTTCAAGACTAACTTGTAGGATTTCTTTGGCCATTTCTGCCATAGTGATTAAATCTCTCTAAGTACGCCCTATCTTATTGTTATTTATTATTTTATTAACATATAAAATGAGCTTTTCGCAAGCTTATTTAAGGCCCGCAGGGAAGTCAGTAATTATACCAGAAACCGCCTGATTTTACTGCAATAAATAGCTGCAACAGACCCCTGTTTCAGCTGTTCAAATTGATTATCAAACAACGCTCAACTGGCGCAAAATAATTCGCTAATAGAATCTTCCCCCGGTTGCTGCAATACGCCCTGCTCTGTCACCAAAACATCCACCCAAGCCGCAGGCGTTATATCAAAAACAGGGTTCCACGCAGCCTCAACTGAAGGCTTGATTATACAATCAGAAAAATGCGTTAAT
>QIKG01000108.1 GCA_003232965.1 Oceanospirillales bacterium | reverse complement strand
CGCAACAATACCATCCTAGACAAGCTGGAAAAAGCCGGTACCCTGGCAGAAAACACGCTTTTGGTAAGCATTCTTATCAGTATGGTGTTGCTGGCGGGCGCACAGATATTTTTACGCAATATCTTTGACTTCAGCTTGTTTTGGGCTGATGAAATGTTGCGCTTGTTAGTGTTATGGCTGACCCTTGCCGGAGCAATGGTCGCCAGTCGCATGGATAAACAGATTCGCATTGATGTGCTCGATCGGTTTATGTCACCTAAGTTGCAAAAACTGAACCGAATTTTTGTGAATTTTTTTACCGCATCAGTATGTGCATTATTCAGCTGGCATAGTGCCCGTTTTGTGATGGCCTCCTATGAATACGGCGACACATTATTGCGTGATACCCCGGCCTGGTTGCTGCAAATCATCCTACCTATCGGTTTTGGCTTAATGGCCTATCGCTATTTAGTATTTGTTTTTCGTGGCCTGTTTAAGCGGCAAGACCCAGGCGTAGCCGAGTGATTACAATACTTATTCTGTTTCTCCTGATTCTGTTGGGAGCACCCTTGTTTGCAGTGATCGCAGCCGGTGCTTTTTGGAGTTTTTATCAGGCGGATATCGACCTCCAGGCAATGGTGATTGAGTTTAACGGAATTGCCGAAATGCCGATCTTGCTGGCCATTCCGCTATTTACATTTGCGGGTTATATGCTCAGTGAAAGCAAAGCACCAGAGCGCATGGTGCGTTTGACATCAGCTCTGATGGGCTGGATGCCGGCGGGCTTAGCTATTGTATCGCTGGTTGCTTGTGCTTTTTTCACGGCGTTTACCGGGGCATCTGGAGTCACAATTATTGCACTTGGAGCGATCTTGTTTCCGGCCATGCAGAAAGCTGGTTATCCGAATAAGTTTAACCTCGGTCTAGTCACTTCAGCGGGCAGTCTCGGATTGTTATTTGCGCCATCCTTGCCCTTGATTTTATATGGTGTGATTGCGGAAGTACCGATTGCGGATTTGTTTTTAGCGGGTTTACTGCCCGGGTTTTTAATGTTGCTAATCCTTTCGGGTTATAGCATTTGGAAAAATCGTGCCATCCGTGTACCGCTGGGAGATTTTTCCTGGCAGGAAGTACGTGCTGCCTTGCGCGAGTCAGTTTGGGAGATCCCGCTGCCGATTGTTGTTCTTGGTGGTGTTTATAGCGGCTACTTCGCTATTTCAGAGGCGGCGGCTGTTACCGCGCTCTATGTTCTGATTATCGATGTGCTGATACTTAAAGAGATTTCTTTAAAAAAACTTCCAAGTATTATCAGAGAATCAATGATTTTGGTGGGTGGCATTATGCTGATCCTGGGTGTATCGCGCGCCTCTACCAATTTCATGATCGATGCCGGTGTACCACAACAAATGCTGGAATGGATAAGCGGCTTTGTCAGCGGTGAAATTGCCTTTATGATGATGTTATTGGTCTTTTTGCTGATTCTGGGCGCTATTTTAGATATTTTTTCTGCAATCGTGCTGGTAGTGCCACTTATCCTACCAGTAGGCATTCAGTTTGGTATTGACCCGGTTCACCTGGGGATTGTTTTCCTTGCCACCATGCAGCTGGGGTATATCACCCCGCCGGTTGGACTTAACCTGTTTATTGCCGGTTACCGTTTTGACCGACCGATTGTAGAAGTCTACTTGTCTACCTTGCCGTTTTTCTTCCTTTTACTTATTTCAGTCTTGCTGATCGCGTTCTGGCCAGCACTGTCTCTGGTATTTCTGGGTTAGATCACTGTGTTGTCCCGATGATGCTTTTGTTTTGGTTTAATTTTTCAACTCAACAGGGGCTTATAACCCAGCCAATCTAAGTATGGTGAAAAACCCTTATCAATTGCATCATGCATGCAATTTTCAAAAGTCTGCTGATACTCGTATGCAATACCTGCACGATTAACTGCACAGGGGTCTCGGAAGCTAGCATCAAGGGATTGCTCAGCTTTTTGAGCCTGCTGAAAGCTGGATATCCAACAGGCATTCTCTATTTCTCCCGGTGACACATTAATATCCAGGAATTTAGCCACTCTCTTAAACACAGCAACCGGGTCGGATTTAAAATCCTCAAAGCGGATAATAAGATAAGTCTCAGCACTTCTGCTTTCTAAGGCTGAACGCCAAAGATATAAATAATTTAGCAAATATGCTTGTACTGATAAGTTTGAAAGTTGGTGATTTCCGTCAATGAATTTGCAAAATCCTTCAGCAGTTAATGTTTTTCCGTTGAGTGTGCGTCTCCACGAAGAATACAGGCAATCTCTTGGGTCTCTAATAATGAATACAGTTTTTTGCTTACGCGGATAAATCCCAGGCAAACTATGATGGAAACGCGGTACGGGCTTGGCTTTAAAGACACAGGTACGACCATCGTATAAGCCTGGAAATAGAGTTTTCCAGCCATGATTTCCAGGGGTGAACTGGAAGGTGTTTTCATTACAATGTTGCCAGTCTCCTGTGTTATTCATACCCCAGGGGTTCCAGCTAGGTATTCTTAGCTCAAGCAGGCAACTGCCTAACCAAGCCGCGCCACAGGGTAATGCCGGAGAAACCACATCAAAATCATATGCTCGGAATAAACCGATGGCTGGTTTTATTTCATCTACTGTACTCATTCAGACATAACCTGGGTAACGCCAGTCGTGGCTCCACTTAGCGGGAGTATTAAGCTGCTGCCTATAGGTATGCAGATCAGCTTGTGTATCAATTTCACACCAGCGCCCCCTTACTGCGACAATTTCAATATGATGCTTTGTTTGAATCAGTGTTTGCAATAACTGAGTTAATTGAACTTTTTTCTCCAGTTTGCCGATTTGTTGCAAAGCTTGTTTGAGCTTGAGCACGCCTTCAGGTCGAAACAGCAACAAGCCCATAAACTGCCCTTGAATTTCAGCAAGAGAACTCGGCTGCATACCAATTTCATACAGATTACCATTATTGATTTTGAATGTTTCAGCGTCATCCATGGGTTCTTCAAATCGTAGTTTCCATAAATTTAGCCAGTCACAATCATAAGTCATAGCAATATCGTTAGTGCACTCTAGAAGGTCGATTACATGCTGCGGATGAAATAAAATATCCCCATAGACGACAACAAATTTTTTCAACTTTAAATGTTGCAAAGCCAGCACTAAGGAATACACCATATCTGTGCTTTGCCAGTCAGGGTTATTGACTTCATTAATGTTCAGAGCGGCAGCCTCGGCACGAACTTTTTCAGCCTGATAACCGCTAACTATGTGAATATTTTGAATCCCCGCTTGTTTCAAACTAAGGGCCGACCATTCCAATATGGACTTTCCGGCTATTACAGTCAGACACTTCGGGCTTGAAGCACTCAGTTCACCCAGCCGGCTACCACGCCCAGCTGCCAAAATTATTGCATCGGTTAGCCATCCAAACAACCGTGGTATATGGGATTTGCAGCGTATTTGAGGCGGGTATCAGGTGATCAATAGCTTTGATAATGGTCTCGAATTTGGCTCCTGCCTGTCGTTTTAAAGTCAGATGACTGTTCCATGCCTGCATAAAATGATCGCGCTTCACAGTGGCTATATGAGGTCTGGAGAATTTTTGTATATTCGTAAAACTGCCATTATTTTGAATGATGTCATGTTGATCTTGTCGTCGCTGTCCATAGTTATACTCAGGTAATTGGTTTTTTATATAGGTTTCAATTTTGCACTGCAATTCATTATTGATATCTCTATGATTCCACAAACAGGCAAACCAACCCCCAGGTTTCAACACTCGCCCAGCTTCAAGCAATGCTAGTTTTTGATCTACCACATTGAACGATGAGCCAAATATGATTAAGTTGAATGCTGCATCGCTGTGACCGGTTTTTTCAGCAGTCCCACAGTACCAGCTGACTTGCTCAAAGTTGGTTTTTAGAATGCCCATCTTGCGCATGTCTTGGTTTGGCTCTAGCGCAACAATACTTAACCCCAATGGTGAAATTGCCAGCATTCGGCTTAATTTTCCAGTGCCTGCACC
>QIKG01000260.1 GCA_003232965.1 Oceanospirillales bacterium | reverse complement strand
AGTGTCGCTTGAGCATGAAATAGCAGAGATGATAATCGAGGTTTTAAACCTGGAAGATATGCAAGCCGCTGAAATAAAGCCTGAGGAGGCATTATTTGGCGAAGGCTTGGGCTTGGATTCCATTGATGCACTAGAGTTGTCGCTGGCGATAGCGCAACGCTACGGCTTGCAAATTAAGGCAGATGACGCTGAAAACCAGAAAATATTTGCATCGCTTTCTTCACTCAGTACTTTTATCGAAAAAAACCGCACCACAGGGGCTTAAACCATCATTCAGACCGCAGTCCAATGAGCAAATTGCTATCGCTGCTGTATTTGAGTTATCCACTTGCCATGCATTTCGCTATCCCGCTCGGTCATTTAAGCTTGGCTTTATTTTGGCTCGGTGGTTTATTGGTGGTTTCTGCTGTTCGCGAACGACTTTGCCTGAAAAAATTCACCCCTGCATTTTTTGTTTATCTGCTGTTCGCGACTGTAGTTTTTGTGCTGGCCGGGAATTACCCGGAACAACTGGCTAAATTCATCCCTTTGATAATTTATACTTCTTTGTTCAGCCTGTTTGCCGTATCTCTGGGCGCAGGCAAAGTCCCGTTGATTACCGCTTTTGCCAGCTTGATGCGTGGGCAAGCAGTTGCAGACTTACACCCTCAGGTGCAACGATATACTCGCAGGCTTACCCTGGTTTGGTGCGGGTTATTCCTGCTGTTGGGAGTGTCAAGCCTGCTGTTGGCCCTGTATGCGCCAATTTATCTTTGGTCACTGTTTAGCAATGTTATTTCCTATATTATTATCGGCTTGGTGTTCCTACTTGAAATCGGAATTCGAAAAAGGCTGGTTGGCGAGCATATGGATTATGCTATCAAGGATTTTTTGCAGCGATTGGCTGCGGTCGATTTCAGTCATCTGTTTCGACCCTCGAAATGAAAAACCTAGACAATGATTTTTATGCCAATCACCTAGATGAACCCTGGCTTTTTTTCCCTGCTGATAGGCATGGGTCGATCAGCAGACGCGAATTTTATTTTCGGGTAAATCAGCTTGAAGATAAAATTAAAAGCTATCGAACTAATGATCAGCAAAAGGTGGTGTTAGTTTGTGAGCGCCCGGAAAATTTCCGGCTGGCGTTTGTTGCGGTAATAGCATCGGGGATGACAGCATTATTGGCAGCATCGCGAAAACCAGCAATGTTACAACGCCTGTTTGAGCAATATCCGGAAAGTCTATTGATGACTGATACTGACAGCTCATGTGCGCCTGCCAGTACAATTATAATGACAGACTTTACTGCCGACCAGTCGGTTCCGGCTGGGGATGTAAAGCTGCCACAGGTTTCGTATTCTCTGTTGGCAGCAATCTTGTTCACATCCGGCAGTACCGGCAAACCTAAAGCTAATCACAAACACTGGGGTGATCTAATAAAAGCATCTGCGTTGATGCGTCAGCGACTGCAGTTGACGCCTCAAGACTGTTTGTTAGTAGCGGTACAACCACAACATATGTATGGTTTTGAAACCCAAGTTTTAATGCCTTTGCTTGGAGGGATTGGCCTATTTGCCAGCCGGCTTTTCTATCCTGCGGATATTTATGCTGCAATGAAACAGTTGCAAGAGAACGGTATTAAGGCAAGTTTAGTCATTACCCCTATCCAGCTTCGTGCAATGCTCGGTAGTGGCTTGGATTTTTCCCCATTGCGGCAAATTGTTTGTTCAGCTGCGGCGCTGTCGGTAAACCTAGCCCGCCAGGCCGAGTCACAATGGAAAATCCCTCTAACCGAAATTTTCGGCTCAACCGAACTGGGCTCAGTGGCAAGTCGTAGGACAGCAAAGGAAGAACTCTGGAAACTGTATCCACAGGTTAACTTACAATCAGAAGGTAATGCTTACCGAGTAAATGCAGACTACTTACCTCATCAGCCACTACTGGATGATACTATTGAACTGGATGAAAAAAATCCGCGAGTTTTTCGTTTGCTTGGTCGTGCCAGTGACCTGATTAAAGTCGCCGGCAAGCGCGCTTCACTAATGGCCTTAAATAACCGCTTGCTGGATATCCCGGGTGTCATTGACGGGGTGTTTGTAATGCCTGGGGATGCTCGGGAAAACCCCCGCCCCTGTGCCTTGGTTGTTGCACCCGACTTGAATCGTGAAACATTATTTAGCGCCTTGGCTGAATGGTTAGATCCCGTGTTTTTACCGCGCCCGGTGTATTTTGTTGACCGACTGCCACGCGAGACCAATGGCAAGCTGCCACGGATAAAGCTGATGCAGTTGATCGAGCAACTTCAGAAAACAACACCAGAAAGCATTGATATACTGAGCTCTGTGTCTCCTGAGCACCCGGCTCTGGGCGGGCATTTTCCAGGTAACTCGGTAATTCCAGGGGTGGTGTTGCTTGAGCTTGTGGAGAGCTGTCTTGAAAAGCATTTGGGAACTCGTTGGGGGACTTATTGGGTCAGGCAGTGGCTGAGGGTGAAATTCAGTCGCAGGCTGGAACCCGGCCAGCAATGCAGGGTCGTCATCAAATTTGATTCGCAAAACCTGCAAAAGGGCAGTTTTAAATTGTTGGATATGGCTGATCATACCCTTGTGACTGGTCAGCTTTACTATGCAGAAAGTGAGGCTCAGGCATGAGTGCTCAACAGTGGAAACAAAAGCAGGAGCATGGCAGTTTATTCTGGATGCGTATTATCATTTGGCTGACGCGTCATACCGGCAGGGGCTTTGCACTACTGCTGCTCCACCCGATTAGTGCTTATTTTTTACTCACAGCTGGGGAAAGCCGCAGGGCATCACTGGACTTCCTCAAACGCACATTGACACGACCGGTTGGTTGGCGTGACACCTATCGGCACATTTATGTTTTTTCCACAACATTACTCGATCGAGTGTTTTTATTCACTGGCCGAGTGGATGAATTTGAAGTCTCGGTTTCAGGGGCCGAAGAAATTCTTGATTACCTCAGGCAGGGGCAGGGTTGTTTATTGCTGGGTTCCCACCTAGGTAGTTTTGAAATCATGCGGGCAATGGGTACTCAGCGGCAACCGATTGACTTCGGCTTACGAATTTTGATGCATGTAGATGCATCAGAGAAGCTACCGTTGTTGTTAAATGAGCTCGCCCCTGAGATAGCCGAAATTATTATCCCTACAGAAAAACCCGATACCATGCTCAAGGTGAAAGAGGCCTTGGATGAGGGTTGTTTAGTAGCATTGCTCGCGGATCGAGTGTGTTCCAGTGAGAAGTTTTTGGCCTGTGACTTCCTTGGGGATAAGGCTAACTTCCCAATGGCTCCAGCCCAGTTAGCGCTGGCATTGAAAGTGCCGGTGTTTAGTTTTTACGGGATTTATCAAGGAACCAATCGCTACCAGATCCAGTTCAGGCAGTTGGCTGAGGTCGCAGACATCCAGCGTAAGCAGCGCATTGCCTGGATGGAAAATCTAACCCGTGTTTATGCACAGGAATTGGCGAAAATCTAACCCGTGTTTATGCACAGGAATTGGCTGAAAAAGCCATGGAATCACCCTTTAACTGGTTTAATTTTTATGATTTCTGGGAGAGCGCGCGGGAGGCAAAAAATGAGGACTAAATTCAGTTTGCTTCTCCTGTTTGCTTTGCTGCCGGCAGTGCCGCTGCTTGCAGGGGAGGTGGATAATTCTCTGGATACACTGATGCAGGCCTTGGCTGCCAATGGTGATAGCAAAGCCCATTTTACAGAAATCCGCACATCTCGTTTAACCCGCAAACCGATTGAGTCTAGTGGTACTTTGGCGTTTGTTTATCCGGATAACTTGATCCGCCAGATTGAGAAGCCAAAAGCGCTGCTGTTTGAGGTGCAGGGTGAGCGGGTAATGATTTCTCGTAACGGTAAGCGTCAAAGCCGCTCATTGGCACAATTGGGGGCTGCACGGGCTTTTATCGAATCACTGCGGGCAACACTTGCGGGAGACCAACAGGCTCTGCAACAATACTACCGTCTAGTACTGACTGCTGATGACCACAGCTGGCAGCTTGAATTAACTCCTCAGGACCATGCGTTAGCCAAAAAAATCACCCAAATACAGATTAGCGGCGATTTTTATTCTTCTGATGCTGTTGCTGAACGCCAGGCTAGGGTCACAGCTGTGGAGGTTA
>QIKG01000296.1 GCA_003232965.1 Oceanospirillales bacterium | reverse complement strand
CGCATTTGCCCATCGCGGTTTTGCTCGACCACCATAACGCTATCGTGGTTGTCGAGGAATTCGGTTAGATCTTGGTTGAAAGGAAAGGCACGTAAGCGCAGATAGTTAATCGCTATTCCTTCTTCTGCCAACAAGGCAATAGCCTCGCGCGCGGAAAGGTCGGTGCTACCGTAAGCAATCAGCCCGATGCGGGTATCTTCACGGGCCTTTTGTAATACCGGTGCCGGCATTAAGGTTTTTGCGGTATCCCACTTTACCAATAAACGGTCTACAACCTCCTGATACTCATTGCTATCTTCGGTATAGCCACCAAAGCGGTTATGTCCGGATCCGCGCACAAAATAAACGCCTTTCTTGCTGCTACCGGGGTAGGTGCGATAAGGTATGCCGTCGCCATCAACATCATCGAAGCGGTAAAAATTTTCTACTTTTTCGAGGTCCTCATCACTCAAAACTTTGCCGCGATCGGGTATATAGTTGTCATCGAATGAAATTTCATCAACCATCCAGTCATTCATGCCAATATCCAGATCGCTAAGCATAAATACCGGGGTTTGTAAGCGTTCAGCCAGATCAAAAGACTGAATGGACATGTGAAAGCACTCGTTCGGGTCTTTCGGTAACAGGAACGGGTGGCGGGTATCGCCGTGGGAGGCAAACGCGCATAACATTAGGTCACACTGTTGGGTGCGGGTTGGCATGCCAGTGGAAGGCCCAGTGCGCTGAACATTAATAAACACACACGGAATTTCAGCATAATACGCCAGACCGATAAACTCACTCATCAGGGAAATGCCCGGACCCGATGTTGGTGTAAACGCCCTTGCACCCGCCCAATTTGCGCTGATGGCCATGCCGGCTGCTGCCAGTTCGTCTTCTGCCTGAATAATAATAAAGCGATTTTTGCCATCCTCGGTGATGCGAAATTGCTGGCAGAAGGTTTTGAAGCTATCCATCACCCCGGTAGATGGGGTAATTGGATACCAGGCGCCAACCGTTGCCCCGGCATACACACAACCCAGTCCGGCGGCGGTGTTGCCATCAACCATAATTGAATTGCCGAGCTTTTCAGAGGCTTCGATACGGAATTCAAGCGGGTAAGCAAAGTGTTCGCGAACATAGTTGTAACCCAGGTTTATTGCCTCCAGGTTACCGCCTACCAGTTTTGGTTTGCTAGCAAAAATCTCTTCCAGCAGGGTTTTTACAATATCCAGATTAATGTTTAGAAAGGCACAAACCGCACCAACATAGGCGATGTTTTTCATCAGAATGCGGATGCGGGCGTTAGCAAAGTGCTCGTTGACCAGCTGTGCGAAAGGGATGCCTACGGTGGTGATGTCATCACGCTGCATGCTTTTATCACGGGGCCAGGTGCTGTCGTAAAGCAGATACCCCCCCGGGCTTACTATGGCTAAATCTTTTTGGTAGGTTTGGGCGTTCATCGCCACCATTAAATCAACCCGCTCGGAACGACCGCACCAGCCCTGTCCGTTGGCGCGGATTTCATACCATGTAGGCATGCCCTGAATATTTGAAGGAAACAGGTTTTTGCCACTGACGGGAACCCCGGAGCGGAAAATTGCTTTCATCAGCAAACCGTTGGCACTGGCGGAACCGGTGCCGTTTACGGTGCCGATTTTTAATACAAAGTCATTTGCCCGGCTATGGGTGTCTGGCATGGTTAGTTCTCGTTATTGGGCGTGAGGGTGGGTAAGCAGGGATTTTTGCATATCCCAGGCAGCGGTCGGGCAGCGTTCAGCACACAGACTGCAGTGAAGACATAGGTTTTCATCTTTGACCATCACCCGCTGGGTTTGCACTAATGGCCCGGAAACATACAAATCCTGTTCGTGGTTATCCGCCGGGGCCTTCAGTTGGTCGCGTAACTGGTCTTCAGTTTCAGCCAAATCGGTGAAAGTAATGCAGTTGGTAGGGCATATATCCACACAGGCATCGCACTCAATACACAGGTCGTCGGTAAACACGGTTTGCACATCACAATTCAAACAGCGTTCAACCTCGGTTGCCATTTGTTCGGCATCAAAGCCTAACTCCACTTCAGTGTCGAGGTCTTTGAAGCGATTGACCAAATCTACATGACGCATTTGCGAGCGATGTGCAGGATTGAACTCGTTAGGGAAGCTCCACTCGTGCATGCCCATTTTTTGGCTGGTGAGGTTGACCAAATCCGGCAGTCGGTCGGTCAGTGGTAGTTTTTGACAATACTGATGGATGGAAATAGCGACCTGATGGCCGTGCTCGACCGCCCAGATGATGTTTTTCGGGCCAAATGCGGCATCTCCGCCAAAAAATACTCCGTTAACATTTGACTGGAAGGTGGTTTCATCTACCTCCGGCTCGTCCCACTTATTAAATTTAATTCCGGCGGCTTCATCAATCCAGGGGAAGGCGTTTTCCTGCCCGATGGCAAGGATGACATCATCACAGGGAATCATCACTTCACCGTTGGTTGTGGATTTGGTAATACGGCCGTTATTATCAACTTCGTATTCCATCAGGTCAAAAATCATGCCGGTAAGCTTGCCGTTTTCAATGACGAACTCGCGGGGTGAATGATTGATTACAATTTCGACATTTTCTTCTTCGGCATCTTCCAGCTCCCAGGCAGAAGCCTTAAAGAATTCGCGCGGCTTACGCGCCATCACCTTGACCTCTTTGGCCCCGAGGCGCAGAGAGGTGCGACAGCAATCCATGGCTGTATTGCCAACCCCGATAATCAAAACTCGTTCGCCAATGCTTTCGATATGCTCAAAGGCTACGGATTTTAGCCAGTCGATACCAATATGTAGGTTTTCATCAGTTTCTCTGCCGGGCAGCACCAGATCTTTACCTTGAGGCGCGCCGGTACCGACAAAGACTGCATCATAACCCTCGTTCAATAAGGCACTCAGGCTATCAACGGGGGTATTTAAACGCAGGTCAACACCCATATTTATGATGTTGTCGATTTCTTCATTCAATATTTCAATAGGCAAGCGGAACGAAGGGATGTTGTAACGCATTAGTCCGCCGGGAACATCCTGAGATTCGAAAATGGTGCATTCATAACCCAAAGGCATCAGGTCGTTAACCACGGCTAGTGATGCGCAGCCGGCACCGACCAGAGCAATTTTGTAACCATTTTTTTCAGCAGGAATGTTTGGTAGACGATCGAGAATATCACCTTTGTGATCAGCGGCTACGCGTTTTAAGCGACATATTGCAACCGGCTTTTCTTCCACCCGGCCACGCCGGCACGCCGGCTCGCAAGGGCGGTCACACACCCGGCCGAGAATTCCAGGAAATACATTGCTGTGACGATTAACCATATAGGCATCGGCATAGCGTCCCTGAGAAATCATCCGAATATATTCGGGAACATCGGTGTGTGCGGGACAGGCCCACTGAC
Source organism: Oceanospirillales bacterium (assembly GCA_003232965.1). Lineage (GTDB taxonomy): Bacteria > Pseudomonadota > Gammaproteobacteria > Xanthomonadales > SZUA-36 > SZUA-51. The sequence continues at coordinate 1,700 of QIKG01000296.1, read as the reverse complement.
AATCGACTACTTTATGAAAGTAGTCGGGGTTGTCGGGGTTGCTGATATCGGTTTTTTTCATAAAAGCCCCGTAAAATTCTCTTATTCTCTCCCTATTGGGAGTCTATTATTATGTTGATAGTAACACCGGTAACAATTTCATTTTACGGCTATCCCGGATTTACCAGGCAGCGGTCCCGGCGGCTTTACATAATGCGTCTTTATCTAACAACTGTACAAGTTTGCGGTCTACTTTAATCAGACCTTTTTTCTGGAAACGGGCGAGCACTCGGCTAACAGTTTCTGTTGCCAAGCGCAGGTAATTGGCGATATCGCTTCGCGACATAGCCAGATTGAATTCTTTGGAGGAATAACCCCGGGCCTTAAAGCGAGATGCCAGACTCAGTAAAAACGCAGCCATGCGCTCATCGGCGGTGTGATCAGCCGCGGCCGCGGAGAGATCCGAAATTCGTCGGCTCAGCAGGTGAAACATATGGTTTTGTAATTCAGGCATTTGCTGAGATAGCGTAGTAACCTCATCATATTGCAGCTTGCATACGCTGCTGGTTCCCAGTGCGGTGGCATTGCTTACATGAACGCTTTGATAAATCGCATCCAGCCCGAGCAGTTCGCCGGCGAGATGAAAACCTAACACCTGTTCACGGCCGGCCGCATCTACTACATATGTCTTGAAACAACCGGAGCGGACAGCGTATATATCGGTAAAATCATCGGCTACCCGGAATAAGTGGTCGCCGTTTTGTAGTGGCCGGGTTTTATGGACGATTTTTTCAAAGGTTTTAAGCTGGGGAGAATCCATGGTAGCAGGCAAGCACAGCCTGCTGAGGCCGCACTTGGTGCAAGCAACCTGTGACACAGGAGTAAGCTTGGGGCGCCGTAGCTTGCCGGTTGTTCCTTTAGTTACTAGTTGCTGATCTACCATAGATGAATGCTTTAATCGCTGACTAGCGTTTATTTTATGCTACAAACGGCTCAGGCTCAAAGGTTAAAGCTGATTTAATGCTACGACTTTATGTTTAGGCCCTTGCGGTCTGCTTATATCACCTTGGAAAACCGGGCTTTGTTGCCGGCTTGTTTTAAGTATTGATCAAAGACCATAGCGATAGAACGCAACAGCGCTCGCCCTTGCGGGGTAACTTCAAGGTAGTCCTCAGTCAGCACAATAAGCCCGTCGGCGGCCTGTATTTCGAGCAATTCCAGCTCCATCGAAAAATACTTGCGAAAATTAATATGGAACTTTGAAAGCGCGTTGAAATCCACCCTATCTTGACACATAATCTGCTGAATTATAGTGCGGCGCAGGCGATCTTCGTCGTTCATTACCAAGCCTCGGGCAATGGGCAATTGGTCACTTTCCAGACCGGCCTGGTAGTCAGTGATGACTTTTTGGTTTTGCGAATAACAATCCCCGACCTGAGCGATTGAGCTTACCCCCAGGCCGATGAGATCACAGCGCGCCATGGTGGAGTAACCCTGAAAGTTGCGCTGCAATGTCCCCTCATCTTGGGCCACACAAAGCTCATCGCTTTCAAGTGCAAAGTGATCCATGCCGATATAGCGATAACCGGCGGCGGCGAGACGTTGAATACTTGCAGAAAACATCTTCAGCTTGATTTCTGCACTCGGCAGGTCTTCGGTTTTGATCAGCCGCTGGGAGCGGAACAGTTCGGGTAAGTGGGCATAATTATAAATCGACAGGC
>QIKG01000167.1 GCA_003232965.1 Oceanospirillales bacterium | reverse complement strand
GGTAGCTCCCAAACATCATAACCACGGTAATTTGTGGAAACCGGAGTTACCCATTCCGAGCTGTGCAGGCTGAGGTCTTCATAACTTAAAAAGCCGCCATTTGCCTGCATATAGTCGGCGATAATGTGCGCAATTTCGCCGGTGTAGAAAACCTCACGACCACCATTAGCAATTTTTTCCAGGGTGTTGGCAAGGTTCGGGTTTTTCCATATCTCACCCGTCTTAGGTGCTCGGCCTGCGAGGGTGTATTGCTCAAGGAAGCCTGGATATTGTTGCCGAGTTGCTATCGATAAATTCCAGTAATAAGCAATTAACTCTGAAACCGGAAAACCTTTGCGCGCATAGGTAATGGTCGGCGCCAGTATTTGCGGCATTGGCAGGCTGCCAAAGCGTTGGTGCAATTCAAACCAGCCATCCACAGTGCCGGGAACAGAGACCGGCAAAGGCCCATACTTGGGAATGGATTTATGCTGGTTTTCAGTAAACCACTCCAGGCTCAGGCCTAAAGGCGAGCGACCGCTGGCATTGAGGCCATACAAATTTTGTGACTTGGCATCCCAAACAATAGCGAACAGATCGCCACCGATACCATTGCCAGTAGGTTCCATTAACCCCAATGCGGCATTCATAGCAATAGCCGCATCAATAGCATTGCCGCCCTGGCGCATAATATCCAGCCCAATCTGGGTTGCCAACGGCTGTGATGAAGCCGCCATAGCCTCGCTGGCAATGACTTCCGAGCGGGTTGCAAAGGCTTTGCCCGTTACCCGATCGGCGGCTTGACTCGGGCTGGTAATGCTAAAAACAAGGATACAGATGACCAAATATTTCATTTAAACTCTCTGTTAGTAAAGATGACTACATATTACACCCAGTCAGGGATTTATTGGCAATTAACTCCGCCCTGACGGTATTAAAACCCCGCTCTTAGCAGCTATCAGGGTAGGGTGCTGTCAAGCCACAGGCGGACGCACCGGAAGTTTATAAAAAAACCCAAGCCCCTAAATTGGGCTCGTGGTCTATAGTTAAATAGATAAATAAAAGAAGAAAAAGTGAAGTTCGGTGAGATATAGGCTCATGTTTTCATGTCCAATCAGCTCAATGCAGGCAAATTAAACAGTAATTATTAGCCGCCCCAATCCCCAGATAGAAACCCGCTAAGCATTATTATCTTAGTGCCATTCTGGTCTACCCCGATGCTCTTTTATTCCCACCCTTTTTAATACAACTTTTCACCGAGATCGTTCAATCATATAGCGAACTACATCTGAGGTGTTGTGATAACTCAGGGTTTTATCTGGGTGTTTATTCGCATAGATTCTAAATATTTCGTCACAGAACCCTTGACCAACGGTATCCACGCTCTGGAAATTAAAATCCAGCACAGCATATTCATCAAGCCCCAGTAATAATCTTTTGGCTTCAGATCTGGACATAAGGCGGCTGTGGCCGGATAGGTTAATTTTGACAATGTTTTGATTAAACTCGTAATCTTCCCCGGTATATTTATCGAAAACATCCTTAATTTTTCGCCGGGTATTTTTCTTTATTTTACAGCCAACACTGGTACCTTTTCTCTGCCGGGTATCTTTCAGGAATTCATCGGCCTTGAGGTTGTCGATGGTAAACTCCATGCCTGAGGTAGTGATGTTAAAAACATCCACCACCTTTGAAGTAAAAAATATCCCCTGTCCGCTGTGAGCTTCTGGAGCCGTCGTTTGTTTGCCTTTAAACAGGTGCTCCAGTGCTTGAAAGTTATCATTTATTTTAAAGCCTTGCTTGATGTTTTCGATCGCTCCGATACCTAAGTCTTTAATTATAAACAAAATATTGGTCTGATCAATGTCAACGCTGATCCAGACTTTCCGGCTTTGTGAGTGATCTATTGCATTATTTAGCATTTCGGTAAAGGAATAATCAAAAATTGTCAGGCAATTTTTATTGAGCCGTCGATTAAGCTGCATTCTTGTTCTGATTTCCTCAAAAACCACGGATTCCGACAGACCTTTTCTTTCTTTGATCAGTTGCAGGGAGCTGCTAGTATCAGTGGCTTTCCCAGAGTAGTATTTAGCCGCGCGGGTTTTACCCAGCCTGTATATTTCACCCTGTGAAATTAGCTGGTTTAATAGTCGCACAATATATTGCCGAGAATAGCCCAATTTTTTTTCTAACACGCTTGCGCTGCAACCCTCTTTATTTTTCTTTACCAGCGCCAGTATTTTTTGGCTTGCTGCCATAATCTTATCCCAATCTTAAACTCTATATAAAAATAATCTTAAACTAGATTAAGATAATATGCAATTGAGGTTTAAGATTGCGGTTAGATGTTTTTTTCCTAAACATATATGGAAAAGACTGGCGCAAATACGGCCGGCGGGATCCATGGCCCAGGTAAAGAAGTAAACAGCTGGGTATCGAGTAGGGTGCTGTCAAGCCGCAGGCGGACGCACCGTCAGTTTCAGTTTGCGGTACAATATCAAGGTTAATCGGCTCGTCTGCAGAACTCTCGGTTTTGCTACTTTATTTTGCTATTTTGGCGAGTGGTTCCCAAATTCCATCCCGACTTGTTAAAGACTGGATATATGAAATATAGAAGTAGGAGCATTCTAATGAAAGACCCCGTTCGCATTGCCATTACCGGCGCCGCCGGCCAGATTGGTTATCAACTTTGTTTCCGCATTGCATCCGGCGATATGCTGGGCCCGGATCAACCGGTTATTCTGCAATTGCTTGAAATCACCCCGGCACTGGGCGCACTCGAAGGGGTTGCAATGGAACTGGATGATTCTGCCTTTCCTCTCCTGCAGAGTGTGGTTACTACCGATGATGCCAATATCGCCTTCAAAGACACCGACTACGCTTTATTAGTTGGCGCACGGCCTCGTGGGCCAGGCATGGAACGCGCTGACTTGCTTTCTGCCAATGGTGCAATTTTTGGACCGCAGGGTGCGGCGATGAATGCACATTCCAGCCGTGATATTAAAGTGCTGGTGGTGGGTAACCCGGCTAACACCAACGCACTGATTGCCCGTGCTGCAGCGCCGGATTTGAATCCACGCAACTTTACTGCCATGACTCGCCTTGATCACAATCGCTCGTTGGCACAACTTGCTAGCAAAACCGGTGCGCATAATGCGGATATCCGTAAGATGACTATCTGGGGCAACCATTCATCAACTCAGTACCCGGATATCAGCAATGTTGAAATCGGTGGGCATGCACTGGAGCTTGAAAATGACTGGTATGTTGATACCTTCATTCCTTCGGTTCAGCAACGCGGTGCAGCAATTATTAAAGCTCGTGGTGCTTCATCTGCAGCTTCAGCGGCATCTTCTGCAATCGACCATATGCGCAGCTGGGCACTGGGCACAGCCGAGGGCGATTGGGTCTCGATGGCAGTTCCCGCAGACGGTAGTTACGGCATTGAGCCTGGCGTTATCTATTCCTACCCTTGTGTATGTAAAGATGGCGAATACGAAATTGTACAGGGTCTGGAGGTTTCAGATTTCAGCCGTGGCCTCATGGATGCAACCGATAAAGAA
>QIKG01000198.1 GCA_003232965.1 Oceanospirillales bacterium | reverse complement strand
GGGTTTCCACTCCAAGCTTCTGCAACTGTTTAACCTGATTGTACATCCAAGTTTGAGTCTGTGGGAGCCACACAGGAAACGAGTGTAAAACAGAAAAACCCTGGCTTACCATTCTCTTCATCGCCTTACCCCTTCTTGCTAAACAACGGGGATTTTCTGCGACGGAGAAACAGGGCCAATATTTCACTGATACCATCACGGTTGATCAACCAACTGGCTGCAACATACACAATAGCACCAGTCAATAATGCGATACCTAATTTAATTGGTGAATCTAAAGAACTCGCAAACTGCAGTGCAATATGAATGGCAAGTACCATTATTACGCCACTACTCCACGGGACACAGATTGCAGTCACGTATTCTCGTAGACAAGGACCAATGAGGCGACGTATCCAATACAAGTACATAAATGCTACAAACATTAATTGCAAGCTTATTAGAGCAACTACTACAATCTCAACCGAATTCAACAGACTTGAAAACCACAACGTTGCAGGTACGATAGCAGTAAGTCCCAGGTTCCAATAAAATGCCCAATTCGCCTTCCCCAACCCCATAGCAAGTGGCCCGTTCAAATTCCCGAGCGAACGCAATAGTACATACCCGCACATAAGCTGTAACAAAGGGACCAGTAATATCCAGCTTGGCCCAAAAATCACGAAAACTAAGGGTTCCGCTACTGCAAAAAGACCAAAATATATCGCAGCATTAACGGTGCTAGCTCGATTAACAAGCCGCAAATAAACTGATCGAACACGAATTTCGTCGGTTTGAAGTTTCGAAATGGCTGGAAATGCAACCCTTGTCGCAATACCATTTATCTGTTGCATTGTCATCAGGGTAAAGTTCGTAGCCATTGAATAAAGCCCTAGGGCTGCACCCCCCAACATACCTCCAACAATGAATTGGTCAACTCGCGAGTTCAACAAATTAAGCCCCGTCGCACCCGTTCTATACATACCAAACGAAAGCAAGTCCTTGCTTTGCTTGAAATCCAGAGCAAATCCATGCAGCAAATGTCGCCGCCGAGCCACCATCAGATATGCAAGTTGTTTTGCCCCGCTGCTTACAAGGCCTGCGATGACCACTGCCCACACACCATAGCCTGAATATACACCGCCAATAGAAATAATCGCGCCCAGTACAGCTGCCACTATAGAGATAGTAGCGATCACTTTGAAATCCATCATTTTTTGCAACAAGGCATTAACTTGCTGGCCAATTGGTTCCAGAAGAAAACCTACTACCACAACTGGCAAGAAATCGATTAATTGTGGCTGATCAAAAATTGAGGCTAGCGAATTCGTAGATAGCAGCCCCACACCAAATGCGCTAAAACCCAAAAACCAATTGATTGAATAAAGAGTTGCAAGTTGATTTTTCGTCGGCTGTTGATAATGAATAATGGCCTGAGACAAACCAAAATCTGATGTTATCACCGCCAGTTCCTTAACGAGAATTAATACCGCCACCGTCCCCATCATCTCAGGGCCAAGAACTCTTGCTACAAGCACGAAAGAAAGTAGAGTCACGCCCTTGGAAATAAACGTATCTAGCGCAACCCAGCGAACAGACGTAATACTCGACACTCAAAAATACCCTAATGCCTTCATTTCCCCACCGCAAATGGATTGAAATATATTTTCTTGCTCCGCAGTCCATTCTTCATCCAGACGCATCCTATTATTTTTACTTTCATTAACTTTTCTACCCGCATATTTTTTCCAAACTGGCTCGCTCAGGTACAAATCAAGTGGCTCCAGCACTTGTGCCTGAAAGGCGTCATAGCCAGAAGTTATATCTTCTAGTCGCGCAAGATGCGATACGTGTTTCCGTAAGAATTCGTTCTCTTCCTTCCAGACCCTACAAGCCTTTTCAAAGTCGCTCATCACTCTCCACTCACGACTCAACCCCTCCAAAGGAATAGGGCATTCATTACCGAAAATGGGATGCTTTCTTTTAAAAGTGCCGCGAGCAAGAACTGAACGAACGACTTTTTTTCCATCGCGGACAAGGTGCAGGAGCTTAGCTTCTGGAAAGCACTCCTTCAATAAAGGCGCATGTCTCCTAAGATTTCCATTGACTTCACCATATACCCCGCAACCCTTCCAAAAGCTTCTGACAAATATATCCTTACGCTTTACTCTCATAATATAGTTTTTTGCTTTTATTTCGCTATGCACAGCATCTCTGTGAGCATAGGCTTCTACTGGTATTGGCTCATGGACTACGTATATACCATCTACCAAAGAAAGAATCTCTGACATCCATGTCGTTCCAGTTCTTCCTGTGCTAAGAATAAGAACATCAAACTTTCGAGAAAGGTGTTTCTTGCTTAGCGGCAATAATTTTATTGCCGAGACATATAAATTATGCCGCCACCAGTGTTTTTCTAATAATTCATTCATCACGATTACCTATAGAACCTTAGTACACAAATTTAAGCCCAGGTGGATCAAGCAGCTCTAAATAAGCCTCTGTGCCACTAAGCCTGCCATCGCCCTAAAGATGAACAACAATATAAAGGGAATATCCTATCGCTTTCTAGCTACAATCATATACATCCAAGTCCACTGTGTACTTTTGTCGAGGCGATCAAGAATATAACTAACGCCCTGAACAACTAACCCTATTATTGGAATAACAGGAATAAAACGTAAGGGGCCCCGATGAAATCGATAGATGTTATAAACAAGCAACTGACCAAAAGTCACCCAAAAACCAGATAGCGGAATTATTTCCAGCACATCAAAACCAGTTTTCTCAAAAAGATATCGGAGACCATATTTCGAATAACGATAGAAATCCCTTGGTTCTTCGTGCAAATGCCAGATAAACGGAACGCTGTAAATTGTAATGCCACCCGATTTCAAAACACGGCAGCATTCTCGTAACGCCAGCTCAGGCTCTTCCAGGTGTTCCAGCACAGCAGTACAAATCGCCGCATCAAAGGCCTCGTTGTCGACGGGTATCTCATACGCAGTTCCAAAGAGGTCAATATTAGACTTATCGTGAAAAGTTGCTTCATGATCTACGCCGACATGCTCTGTTACATAAGGTTTGAGCAAATCATAGTATGGCTTCGTTCCACAACCTATATCGATTAGGCGACCCGAAAGATACTCTCTTCCTTTTTTTTTGAGTTCCCGCTGAAAGATCCCCAACACTAAAATATTTTTTGCCGATGAGTTAATAATCCCGAACATGGCCACGCCCCGTATGCTTTCGAATTACCCTCGCAGGAATACCACCAGCAAATGCATTTTTTGGAATATCTCTGGTCACAACCGATCCGGCTGTAATAACAGCTCCTGATCCAATCGTGACTCCAGGACTAATTACTACGTTAGAAAATACAGTAACATCATCGCCAATATGAACAGCCCTAAAAATATGGCTATTCAAGTCTTTTAAATAATCTGTTCTGCTAGCAAAAATGGAAACATTTGGGCCACAATCAAACCGTTTACCTATATGCACCCCACCAGGGCCGCAACCATATATTACACAATTGGGAGAAATAACACTGTCATCACCAATTCTGATTTCTCCAGTATCCTTACACCAACTCCCCCCGCCCAAATGAAGTATTGTCCCTGACTGTATTTTAACATTCTCCCCCATATCAAGATTTTCAAGGCTCCCCTTAAACATCACCCTAGACTCAACACTAACACTTGGGAATTTTGTGTTTACATCAGACAGACGCTTACATTCACCCCAGAAAGAAATAAGCCTCCTGAACATCACCATGATTCTGGTCATACCTTTACCTTACAAACCTTATTCGCCACACTAGTGATCACCCTCCAACCCCAAGGCTTTACCCGAACAACTGGACAACTCATTGAGGCGGTGCCAAATCCCTTTTTAAAATTCCGCACACCTTCATGATCACCACTTGGGTTAAAATCAAACCATCTATACCCCGATTCACAGGCTCTCCTAACTACCTCGTGAATACCCAAGTGGACGGGACGCAGCGCGAAATACTTCTCAAGAGAAGCCCCATGCCAATACACAACATGATTTTTTGCGTAAAAACATAGCAACCCTGAAACCACCTGTTCGTCGTAGTAGCTCAACCAAAGCTTAATATTTGTTGATTTTCTCCGCTGAAGATCCTCAAACAAACTCCAACTGTATTTTGAGGATGCCTTTTCTCCCCAGCGTCGCAGTGAGTCTTCATAAATCTCGAAGTATTCTCTCCAATCCTGAGCCACTGACGCCTCCCGGACAGTCACCCCTTCACGGCGAGCCTTATTGGCGGCACTTTTGTGTCCTTTACTCCACGATTTAAAAATAGGATCGAATCCATCTGTTAGATCAAGCACATCTGTCACTTCCTGCGTCACATCATGTTTTACAGACTCGGCTACCAATTGATCATAGGGGTTGAATCTCCAGACCAGCCGTTTACAATTCCCAAAAATGAGAGAGGATAGTTGGAGCGCATGGTCTTTCGTCAGCTGGCCTGAAGAAATCCACCCACCATACGTTCCACCCGGTGAGAAATGATACTCAGCTGGCACTCCTCTACATGCATGTTTTGCTGACAAGGGCAAAATTACCCTATTGCCATCAGAAAAATCAACCATTAGTGGCTCTGGCCTTATCTTTCCTTTGCTATATGTCTGCCATACATTGGCCCATTCCAGAGAGTGGAAATAAGTTGCATAGTCACACGCATTCCACACATCATTCCACTCATCCACCGAAGCCGGGCGAACGCCAACAATCTCAAGCCTCACCTGATGCCTACTACTTTTAGAACTGCGTTAATCACATCCCTTACATCCTCATCTGTCAACTTTGCCGACAACGGTAAACTCACCGTCTGCCGCCCAATTTTCATCGCGTGCGGATAGTCCTCCGGCCGCCAGCTAAAGGTCTGTTGATAGTAGGGATGCTCGGGAATGCTCAGATAATGCACACCTGTGCCGATATTCCGCGCCGTCATGACACCGAGAAATTCATCGCGTTTAATATTACAGCTTTGCTCATCAACCAAGATGGTATAGAGATGATAAGCATGGCGGGTTTCCGGTTCGATAGTTGCGGGCAAAGTGACAGGCAGATTCGCAAAGGCTTCATTGTAGCTCTGCCATATTTCCTGCCGTCGTTGCCAACTAGCCTCTACCCTTCGCAACTGATGGATACCGATAGCCGCCTGTAAATCCATCATATTGTACTTATAGCCACACTCGACGACCTGATAATGTTTATAACCTTCATCACCAAAACGTTTCCAAGCGTCTTTACTCATTCCATGTAAGCCAAGCATTTTAATACGCGCCGCATCATCCTCGCTTTGTGTGAGAACCATGCCACCTTCACCAGTAACAACATTCTTGGTCACATAAAAACTAAAGCATCCAAAATCACCAAAGGTTCCTATTTTCCGTCCCTTATATTCTGCCTCAATAGCATGCGCACAATCCTCAATGATCTTAAGATCATTCTTGCCCGCAATTTGACACAAAGCATCCATATCACAGGGGCGCCCAGCAAAATGTACGGGAAGAATTGCTTTAGTTTTTTGTGATATTTTTTCTTCAACCTGCTCTGGGTCGATATTCATGGCATGCGGATCAACATCCGCCAACACTGGTGTCGCACCTGCATGAATGATGGCGTTGATGGTAGCGCAGAAAGTTAGAGGGGTAGTAATCACCTCGTCTCCCGGGCCTATACCTGCTGCCAGGATGCTCAGATGCAATGCGGCAGTACATGAATTAAGAGCAACCGCGTGATCACTTCCCTTATATCGTGCAAAATCTTGTTCGAATTGCGCCACTTTGGGGCCAGTGCCAAGCCAGCCGCTCTGCATTACGGCAACTACCCCATTTATTTCGTCGTTTTCAATAGCTGG